>JAAYGB010000010.1 GCA_012727955.1 Bacillota bacterium | reverse complement strand
GTCTCGAACACAGCAGTTAAGCCCTCCAGCGGCGATGGTACTTCCGGGGTGACCCGGTGGGAGAGTAGCACGTTGCCGAATACCTTTTCACATGACAGCTAGGTAATTGTGCCTGGCTGTCTTTTTTATCTACTGGGTAAGTAGTGTAGAAGGGCGGGGTGCTAGCCCCCGCCCTTTGTCTACTCTGTTAGAACTGCTTAGCTGGAATTTGGTTTGCGTCCATGCCGGTTTGGATAGAGGCTTTGTCTACCTGGACAGGTTGATTTCTAGGATCAGTGCTACCGGCCACGCCTGCACCGGTCTGGTTAGCCAGAGATTGCTCCGCAGCAGCAATCATCTTCTTAACCATGTAACCGCCGATGCTTCCAGCTTCCCTAGCGGTTAGATTTCCACCGTAACCGGTCTGCTGGAACTCCTGGTACCCTTGGCTTTGACCCAAACCCAGCTCTTGAGCGGTTTCCCACTTAAATTGCTCCAGGGCCCGCATCGCGGCAGGGTTGAGGATCTGGTTACTACGTCGACCATTAGCCATTAAGTACTCCTCCTTTGAAGTGGGTTCGCTCTTATGATGTGTAGATCTCAGCTCCGTAAACTAGCGGATGTTCTCCAGTTGATGCAAATTCAGGCTGGGTGAAATCAGGCGCAATCTAGAAGGGTGCGCTCTCTGATATAATGTGTTATACTTAGTTTGTTCATGTTGCACCGAAAATTCGTCGATCAATGGAGGTATTTAATGCACGTCGGTGACATTGTCGAAGGTACTGTGACGAGTACAGCGAAGTTTGGGGCCTTTGTCAGACTGCCCAATGGAGAAGAAGGCTTAGTCCATATCTCCCAGCTTGCCCATAAGTTTGTCGAGGCGGTAGAAGACGAGGTTAAAGTGGGCGACACAGTCCGTGTGAAGGTTTTGGAGATCAAGGATGGCAAGTACAGCTTATCGATCAAGGCTGCAACCGCCCCGCCCCGTAAACGTCAGTCTCCAGAGGATCTGGAGAGGAAGATACAGAAGTTTTTGGCTCAAAGTGAGAAACGACTAAAGGAAACCAATCTGTTTTAGGTTTGCTAAATTTGCGCCCTGGTTTCAGGGCGTTTTTATTATCTCCAGGACCAGGAGTCAATTTGCAGTTGTCAGTTGTGGGAATCGATGCTATAATTGAAAAAACTAAATAAAGGAGAGTAGAGTTGAGATGAGACTAGATGAGTTTAGTGTAGGCGACCTTGTGTTGGCAGCTTTGCTGCTGGGGATTGGTTCGGTGTTGCACGCTGTGTTTCCCGGTGTTTTTGCCGGGATGAAACCGGACTTTTCTCTCATTATGTTGTTTGTGGTGATTATGCTGATTCCTGACAAACGAATTGTCGCGATTGCAGGGATAGCCACGGGCTTGATTACTGCCCTCACCACAACCTTTCCCGGTGGGCAGATACCCAACATCATTGACAAGTTGGTAACCACTGCCGCGGTAATGGCGTTAGCATCCGTCGTACCAAGCAGATTGAAAGTACCTGTCGTGGGAGTTTTAGGCACTTTGGTGAGCGGAGTAGTGTTCCTGTCCTCGGCTACTGTTTTGGTTGGGTTACCAGCTCCCTTCATGGCCTTGGTGGTATCTGTAGTCTTACCGGCTACGGCAATCAACACCTTGAGTCTCCTAGTGCTGTATCCCATCACTGCGAAGCTGTACTCTGCGCAGCGACACCGAGTGGCAAACCCCGCTAAGGCAGGTCAGTAATTTTTTGCCAATGCAACAAGGCCCCATGGACCGTCATGGGGCTCTTTTTTTTGGTATCACAGTATATATATGTTACGTATGGGGGGGGGTTGATGGGTGGTAAAGGAGCATTTCGCAGTTAATGTAGTGAAGCTGGGAATATCCCATGGTCAATACAAAGCCGTAGGAGAGGTGTCCTTTGGTGTTAAGCCTGGCAGTGTCTTAGCCCTTGTTGGTCCCTCGGGCTGCGGAAAAACCAGCATTCTTTATTGCCTTGCGGGGTTGAACCTGGAATACTCAGGACTGATTGAAATCTTCAACGCACCTCCGCAGCGGGGGCGTCGGGACATATCGATTATCCTGCAGGACTACGGCTTGTTGCCCTGGAAAACTGCTCGAGACAACGTTGAACTAGGATTGCGGTTTCGGGGTGAACTCACCGGGGCTCGGGACAGGGTTAAGGAGCTCATCGCAAGGCTGGGACTAAGAGACTGCTGTCATCAGTATCCCCACCAGTTGTCAGGGGGGCAAAAGCAACGGGTAGCAGTAGCCCGAGCACTTTCAGTAGAGCCGAGGTTGCTGCTGATGGACGAACCCTTTTCCGCTCTGGATGCGTTAACCCGAGAAGACATGCAGGAACTATTCTCTAAAGTGCAAAGGGAACTAGCCTTAACAACGATTCTGGTTACTCATAGTCTGGAGGAGGCCCTATTTTTGGGAGACAGGATTGTAGTGTTATCGCAATCTCCGGCAAAGGTGCTCCTTACTCTCGACAATCCCGGTGCCGGTAATCGGGCCGATCCGGAGCACGTTTCTAGAGCCGAACTGATTAGAGCATTGTTAGCAGCTGATCGGAATCAGGGGGGGAAACTATGAATAGGATTCGGCGGATAAAACGAGGTCTCATCCCTTTGGTACAGCTTTTTGTAGCCTGGCAGCTACTAGCTTGGATGCTGAAAACACCGGCCTTTCCTCCCCCTTACCCGGTAATCGTCAATCTGATCACAAGAACGGATATTCCCCTTCATGCTTGGGTCAGTCTCTGGCGTACCCTTCGCGCCATCGTAATCTCCATTGTGATTGCAGTCCCCGTCGGGATCTGGGTTGGTGGAAATGACAGGTTGTATAGGACCTTTTCACCATTCCTATACCTACTATATCCTATCCCCAAGGTGGCCTTCTTGCCGGTAATTATGCTACTGCTTGGCCTGGGTGACTCAGCCAAGATTTTCCTAATGGTTTTGGTTATTCTATTTCAAATCTTAGTATCGGTAATGGATGCCCGTCGGGGAATCGATCGGTTCATAATCGATTCCATTGCCACCCTGGGACCAAATCGGTGGCAGATGTTGTGGCACGTCTTATTACCAGCGGTACTTCCCAGGGTCCTCACCTCGGTGCGAGTGAGTGTTGGCACTGCCTTGGCGATTCTGTTCTTTGCTGAGACCTTCGGCACTGAGCTTGGATTGGGGTATTACATAACCGATGCCTGGATGAGGTTAAACTACCAGGACATGTTCGCTGGAATCGCAGCTTTGAGTTTGTTGGGATTACTGTTGTTTCAGGCGATCAATTGGATAGAAGGCAAATTATGCAAATGGCGGTCATAACGACCGCCATTGGTATAAAGGTTTCTACTACTATTATTACCGTCCATTTAGCCCATTTTGAATTCGTGCTCGCTCCTGCTCAATCAGCTGCTGCTTTAAGTTCCACAGTGGCTCTGACAGATCTACGTAGTACTCCTGGGGATTAATCAGCCTGATGTGTTCCGGCCAGAAGGCTGCCTGGTTTTCCTTGGCCCTTTGTTGGATCTCCGGTAGACTCGGCAGGCTGTACACTAACTCACCTTGGAGGAAAATCGGGGTGAGGAGCTCCTGCACCGAGAAATTGCGGAGGGTTTTCCGTTTCCAGGTTTCAATTGGATCGAAGATGGTCAAAGGCTTGCTGGTATCGATGACTTCTTCCTCAAGGATGATCAGATCCGCGATTGCCTTTCCTGTGGAGTTATCCATTAGCCTCAAGGGCCTCTTGACGCCGGGGTTCGTAGTTTTTTCCCGGTTCTCGCTGACTTTGATCTTGGGAACGAATTTGCCGTCTACTTCTTCGGCAACCATCTTGTAAACTGCGCCCAGGGCAGGATTATCCCTGGCAGTAATCAGGTTGGTTCCGACACCCCAAGTGTCCACCTTGGCTCCCTGTTGCTTGAGATCCCGAATTAGGTGCTCATCTAGATCGTTGCTTGCAACGATCTTTGCATAGGTAAGTCCGGCACTGTCCAGCATCTTCCTTGCTTCCCGAGACAAATAGGAGATGTCGCCACTGTCGAGACGGATTCCCAGGAGTTTATGCCCCTTGGCTTCCAACTCCTTACCGACGATGATGGCATTGGGAACTCCGCTGCGCAGGGTGTCGTAGGTGTCAACCAGCAGTAGACAAGCATCGGGATAGGCTGCTGCATAGGCACGGAAGGCATCGAGCTCAGTGGGAAAGCTCATTACCCAGGAATGGGCATGTGTTCCACTAACGGGAACTCCAAAGACTTGTCCGGCCAGAAGGTTGCTGGTAGCAGCACATCCACCGACGATAGCTGCTCGGGCTCCATACAGCCCAGCTCCGAGACCTTGAGCACGCCTCAGGCCAAATTCAAGGACGGGATCACCCTCGGCTGCTTGAACTACTCGGGCAGCTTTGGTGGCAATTAGGCTTTGATGTCCGATCATTGCGAGCAAAGCCGTTTCGATTAATTGCCCTTGGTAGATTGGAGCCTTGACCCGAACCAAAGGCTCATGGGGGAAAGCAACGGTACCCTCCGGCATAGCCAAGATGTCCCCAGTAAAGGTGAAATCCCGCAAGAAGTCGAGAAAATCAGGACTAAAAAGTTTTAGGGATGCGAGATAGTCCAGATCCTCCTGGGAAAAATGAAGATTCTGTATGTACTCAATCGCTTGCTCAAGACCTGCGGTAATTACATGGTTGCCACCAAAGGGACCGGTGCGAAAAAACAGGTCAAATACGGCCTCGCGCTTGTGTGTTCCGGCTCTGTAATACCCATACATCATCGTGAGCTGGTACAGATCGGTATGCATCGTTTGATTCTGACGTGGCATGGGGATATACTCCTATCTGCTAAGAAATTTTCATCCCAATTATATCACATCTGGGGCAATTAGACTCGGGAACAGAGCACGATTATTGATTATGCTGTTGCTGCGGTGGAATACTAGCGGTAGATTAGCAGACTGGAGTTGATTGAGATGCCGAACACCAAAAACCATGTTCCAACGATAGCTGAGGTAGCGAAGCAAACGGGACTAAATCAAAATGAAGTACGGGAAGTTGTCGAGCTGCTTCAGGTCTATGGGGTGTTGGAAGTACTAGAGCCCGGCGATCGATTGGTGGCCGGAGTGCGCAGCGGGTTGCCTACGGGGATGAACCCCGAAGACATAGTTGAATTGGATGAGAATGAGGACTGGGTGGAAAAAGAGGGAGCCCAGGGTTAAGAAAACAGTAAAGACCCCTTGATCTCGAAACACAGTCATGGTAGAATCATACCTGACCAGACGCGATACAAAATAGTAACAAAACAGAAATGTTAATGTTACTGAAACTGGTAGTTGCCAAAAGTAAAGTAACGTGATAAGATACATCTTGCCGCTCGGAAGGGTGCTGATGGGAAAGAAGAAATTGGCACTTGCATCGGCGGCGAAAACATGCTAAGATAGTTTTTGCTAACGCCTCGGGCGTTGGCGAAAATTAGGACAAGAGGCTGCAGTGCCTTTTGACTTGATCCTTGAAAACTAAGCAGTATGTCAGCACAGCTTGTGTTAAGGTTCATCTCAAAGATTCACGGAGAGTTTGATCCTGGCTC
>JAAYGB010000009.1 GCA_012727955.1 Bacillota bacterium | reverse complement strand
TCGTAGGACAGCCAAAGGAGTTTCTTCGTCTTTCCATTCCAGTACAAGGGTACTAGCCGCTGCTCCTGAAGGGAGGAGGAGGAAGGATAAAACCATATATAACATCCTCCTTTTATGCTTACCGGCCATCTACTCAAGTACAGCGCCCAGAGCCTTGGCATAGGCGACGGCAAAGGGTACATCAATCTTGACTCCACGCAGATCCACATTGCGCAGATCCGTACCCTCGACCCGGGTCTGTCTCAGGTTCGCTCCCCTCAAGCGAGCCTGTGAGAGATTGGCCCGTGATAGATTTGCTCCTTGCAGATCGGCCTCTTCCAAGTTACATGCCCGCAGATCAGCCTCCACCAACTGGATCGGGCCCAGTCGCTGATTACTCAGGTCTTGATACTGCAAATCGACGAAGGACCAATCGCCTCCAAAGATAGTGCACCCCGAAAGAACCGCTGATGCAAAGCTGCTTCCCAATAAGCGGCAATGGTGGAACACAGCCCCAAACATCACTGCCCTAGAAAATGTACAGTTAGTAAAGCTGGTAAATCGGTGCTGAGAACCCCCTAAGGACGCATTGTTGAAGTTGCAGTCCTCAAAGTGACTGGATTCAGTCCTGCACTCCGGCATCCGCGCTGAGGAGAAATCACACCGAATAAATCTGCAATGATGCAGTTCCGCTTCTTCAAAGGATACTCCAGAAAAGCTGATGTCCTCGAAGGTCTCATGGTGTAGTCTCAACCCTGTAAAGTCTACCTGCAAACCTGTTCGCCTCCCTCCTTCTACTAATTCCACTTCAGATCGACTGATACCTATAGAAAAATGCCCGTCCCTGACCCAAGGGCAAGGGGCGGACACTTGAACACACTATCTACCTAGTCTAGCTAGAGGTAGTCACGGCCTAAGGCATCCGTTGCCACAATGGCATTGTATACCAGCTCGGCGGTCACAGGGAAGGGCATATTGTGGATGGTCTCTTCCTTGACCGTCGCTGCCTCGGCCACCTTCATCAAGTCTTCCTTGCTGGGAGAGGGTAGGTTCAATTCCTCCAGGGTGACCGGAAGACCCATCATGACACAGAATTCCATCACTTCGTCAATCTCATGGGCAGGCCGGTCTTCAAGCACCATCTGAACCAGAGTGGAGAAGGCCACCTTTTCACCATGATACAGGCTGTTAGTTGCCTCCAAGGCAGTAAAACCGTTGTGAATCGCGTGGGCCGCCGCCAAGCCACCGCTTTCAAAGCCCAAACCAGAAAGCAGCGTATTGGCTTCAACCACCCGCTCCAGCGCGGGAGTCACTACCTTTCGCTCAGCAGCCAGTTTGGCCTGATAGCCATACTCCATCAGAGTATCAAAACACAATTCCGCAAGACTGCGCGCGGCTTCCGTCATCGCGCCACCGGCTACGTTTGCTGCATGGCTATGGGCGCAGGCTTCCGCTTCAAAGTGAGTGGCTAGCGCATCACCGATCCCGGAAACCAGGAAGCGGACCGGAGCCTCGGCAACAATTTGTGTGTCCATCAAAACTAGTTCAGGGTTCTTTGGTAGAAACAGGTAGCTGTCGAAGACTCCCTCTGGAGTGTACAGAACCGAAAGGGCACTACAGGGAGCGTCGGTGGAAGCCGTAGTCGGAACGATGGCCACCGGAAGCCCAGCGTAATGGGCGACAGCCTTTGCCGTATCTACCGTCTTGCCTCCACCCACCCCAACAACGACGTCGGCACCAACGCTTTTCACCTGCTCCACCAGACGATCCACCTCTGGCCTGGAGCTTTCCCCGCCGAACCGTTCCATCTCGTTGGGGAAATCTGCTAACCCCCCACTTAAAACCTCCTGCATGTTATCGACTACAAAGGGATCGACCACCACCAATGCCTTGGACCCCAATTTCCCTAAGTATTCGTGGAGGGATTGCAAGGCATTGGCACCTTGAACATATCTCCCAGGACTTGCCAAAATTCTATTCACTTCATCGCCTCCTTAAATATCCATCTTCGTGGAGCCTTTTCCCCTTTTGAAAGCTGACTAAGCACGCCCTGTCCTATTTTCACTCAAATTTCATATCCTATGCTGGTTCCCATACCGGCGTACAGGCAGACTAAAAACAAAAAAGACAGCCAGGCACAATTACCTAGCTGTCATGTGAAAAGGTATTCGGCAACGTGCTACTCTCCCACCGGGTCACCCCGGAAGTACCATCGCCGCTGGAGGGCTTAACTGCTGTGTTCGAGAC
>JAAYGB010000008.1 GCA_012727955.1 Bacillota bacterium | reverse complement strand
TTAGGTGGTCTTTTCATGGGGATGCAGCTGATGCAGGCATCCTTGGCGCCCTTTGGGGTCACGGTGGCCCAAAGACTCTTTCCCGCCGCCCAGAATACGGGGCCCTTGAATGCCATCGGGATCGGAGTAGTTGTTACCCTGATGCTTCAGAGTAGTTCCGCGGTAACGGGAATCGTCATCGCGATGGTTGGCTCTGGCATTTTGGATCCCAGGTTAGGGATTTTCATCACTCTAGGAGCCAACATCGGCACAGTGGGTACATCCCTACTAGCCAGTGTAGGGATGAATTCCTTGGCCAAGAAAGCGGCCCTGACAGACCTTTTGCTCAATCTCGTGGCAGTGCTTTGTGTGCTTCCCTGGTTCGACAAATTCCATCACCTTGTTGTCCTTTGTTCGCCAAGAGCCTCTGCCCAGATTGCCAACGCCCATACCATGTTCAATATTGCCGCCTCGACCTTGGCGCTGCCCTTTGTCCCGGTAATTGCCAAACTAGTGGACGCGGAATAGCCAAGAATTCCCTGTGTAACACACTTTTAACTATTGGTGCCGCTAGATGGCCCTGACTTTGCAAAGGGCCACGCCAGCGGCATTTTCTCACCTCTGTTTGACAAAAATCGTATAGGATCCGCCGGAAAAATTCGAATCAGACCCATTGACGGCGGGAAACTGCAAAAAATCATATTGACATCACGGATCCCGTGGACTATAATCTGGAGTAAATATCTCTGCCAGGGTATTCCTGTGGTGGCAAATAGGTGCTGTCACGGCATCTGCCACGGGCTGAGGATGCTGGCACAAGTAAAAGGAGGAATTATTTATGAGGAGAAAAGTACTGGGGTTAGTGGTGGTTCTAAGCCTTATTCTGGCATTCTCAAGCCTAGCTGGTGCTGCTAATGTGATTAAGATTGGGGGCGTTGGCCCGCTAACGGGAGAAGTTGCTACCTTTGGGCAATCGGCCCACAACGGAGTAAAGCTCGCCTTTGATGAAGTTAATGCTGCCGGCGGTGTGTTGGGGATGAGAATTGAGTACATTCACGAGGACAACAAAGGCGATGCCGCCGAGACAACCAACATCGTACGCAAACTGATTGTACGGGATCGGGTTTCGGCCATCGTAGGTGCGATTATCAGCGCTAACAGTCTGGCCGCGGGCCCGCTGGCACAGCAATTTCGGGTGCCGATGATTAGTCCGACCTCAACGGCCGATAACGTGACCTCGGCAGGAGAATACGTTTTTACCGCTTGTTTCAAGGACTCTTTCCAGGGACAGATTATGGCCCAATTTGCTTACAATGACCTGGGACTGCGGCGAGTGGCCACCTTGGTTAATATCGCCAGTGACTACAGCATCGGTCTGGATAAGGCCTTCGTTGAGACCTTTGAAGAGCTCGGCGGCCAGGTGGTTGTGAGAGAATCCTATAACGCCGGTGACCAGGACTTTAGGGCTCAGTTAACCAAGATTAGAGGACAAAATCCTGAAGCCATCTACGTTCCGGCTTACTACACCGATGTGGGTCTAATTGCCCGTCAAGCCCGGCAGCTGGGCATAGATGCTCCTTTGTTGGGGCCCGACGGATTTGACTCACCGGAGTTAGTCAACATTGGTGGCGAGGCTGTCTACGGCTCCTACTTCACCAACCACTACTCCATCGACGACCAGTCACCTCGAGTACAGAACTTCGTTAAGGCATACCGAGAGGCCTACGGTGAGGAACCGGCTTCCTTCTCTGCTCTAGGTTACGATACCGCCATGGTGCTGGTGGATGCAATTCGCCGAGCCGGCAGTGCCGACCCCAGGGCGATCCGGGATGCCTTGGCCGAAACAAAGGATTTAGAAGTAGTCACAGGTATGCTGAGTATGGATGAGAATCGTAATCCAATTAAGAGTGTAGCGGTATTGAAGGTGACCCCCGAAAAACAGGAGTTCGTTGCTACGGTTCATCCGTAGTTCATCGATAGTTCTGTAGGCGGCATCCAAGACGAATCACTCTTGGATGCCGTCGACCTTATAGGGTGAAAAAGCGAGGTAGGTGATTGGTGTGCAAGAGGTGGTAGCCCAGGCGGTGCAACAGATAATCAACGGCCTGTCACTGGGAAGTATTTACGCTCTGATTGCTCTTGGGTATACAATGGTGTATGGCATCATCAAGCTGATTAACTTTGCCCACGGCGAGATTTATATGCTGGGGGCTTTTACTGGTTTTTTTGCCATTGAAATTTTCCAGATGCCCTTTACCATGGCTTTGGTAGTCTCAATGCTCACCGCCGCGGTGGTCGGCGTGGTTATTGAGCGGGTGGCATATCGTCCCTTACGGGGTGCGCCTCGGATAGCTGCTTTGATTACTGCTATTGGGATGTCGTTGTTGATACAGAATGTGGCCTTGTTGGTCTGGAAGCCTAATCCCCGAGCCTTTCCCGATGTTGTCAGTTATCGATCCTGGACCTTGGGTGGGGTAATGATCGACAACCGGCAGGTGATGATCCTTGCCATCAGCGTGATCTTGATGATTGTGCTGCACTATGTTGTTCGCCATACCAAGATCGGTAAAGCGATGCGGGCGGCCTCGGCTGATCCGGACACCGCAATGTTAATGGGGATCGATGTTAATTTGGTAATCTCGGCTACCTTTGCCATCGGCTCGGCTTTGGCCGCGGCCGCAGGGGTGCTTGTTGGCGTCTACTACACTCGAATTGACCCAATGATGGGGGTTATGTCGGGACTCAAGGCCTTTGTCGCGGCGGTTCTCGGTGGAATTGGCAGTATCCCCGGAGCGATGCTAGGGGGCCTTTTGATGGGAGTGGCCGAGGTTGCGGTGGTGGCCCTGGCCAGTTCCAGCTGGAAGGATGCCGTGGCCTTTGCCGTCTTGATCATTATTCTGCTGCTGAAACCTGCGGGCTTGTTGGGACAGCATCAGCGGGAAAAGGTTTAGGGAAGGTAGGTGAGAGCAATGACCCGGGAACCTGCTACTTGGCGAATTTGGCTTCATCGTGGAATTATAGGGTTGCTAGTCCTTGGCCTAATTGCTGTAAATGTTGGTGTTTATACTTGGTACATTGACTATTATCTCATCGGCATTCTCACGTTGGTAGGAATCAACATCATTCTGGCTGCCAGCCTCAACTTAATTAACGGCTATACCGGTCAGTTTTCTATCGGTCACGCGGGATTCATGGCCGTGGGAGCCTATGGCTCAGCACTAATCTCCATCAACCTTGGCTGGCCCTTTGTGGTAACTTTGTTCTCTGCGGCCTTGATGGCCGGATTGTTGGGCGTGGTTATTGGCCTGCCGACTTTGCGACTCCGGGGTGACTACTTAGCCATCGCTACCTTGGGATTTGGAGAGATTATTCGGGTCTTGATCCTCAATCTCCCCTTTACCGGTGGGCCTCGAGGTCTGCCAGGGATTCCTCCGAAGACCACCTTTTTCTGGGTCGAGGCGGTCGCTATCCTTACCCTGATAGTAATCAGCAATATTAAGAACTCATCTCATGGTAGGGCTCTTTTTTCGATTCGAGAGGATGAGATCGCCAGCGAAGCAATGGGAGTTGACACCACGAAATATAAGGTGTTGGCCTTTGCCATCGGTGCTGCCTTTGCCGGCGTGGCTGGGGCCTTGTTTGCCCACTTTCAGATGTTCATCGACCCCAAATCCTTTGCTTTCATGAAATCCATTGAAATCCTAACGATGGTTGTGTTAGGCGGCATGGGCAGCCTGACGGGTTCAGTGCTGGCGGCAACTACCTTAACTATCCTTCCGGAGGCACTGCGGGGCTTTTCCGAGTACCGGATGATCGTTTACTCCGCGATTTTGGTGACTTTGATGCCGCTGCGACCCCAGGGCTTGTTGGGACATTTGGAACTGACGGACTTGTTACCGGTGCGCAGGAGAAAAACCCACTCCCCGGTGGCGCCGGTGCAGAGTGAAGTGTCCGGTCGGGGATCCGGTCGGGGAGGGGAATTCCAATGACGTTACTATCTGTAAGGAATTTGGTAATGCAGTTCGGGGGATTGCGGGCGGTAAATCGCCTAGATCTGGACTTGGCCCCCGGGGAGATTTTCGGTTTAATTGGCCCCAACGGAGCAGGGAAAACCACCGTCTTTAACTGTCTGACGGGGATGTATATCCCTACGTCGGGTTCCATCGACTTCTTGGGCCGGAGTTTGGTGGGGCTAAAGCCCTTTCAGGTAAATCAACTGGGGGTTGCCCGTACCTTTCAGAACATTAGGTTGTTCCAAAATCTGTCAGTAGTGGACAATGTTACCATTGGGTTTCACTCCCGCTCGCAGTATGGCCTCTTGGAAGCCATCGGTCGATTACCGCGTTTTCTGCGGGGAGAGAGGCAGATCTATCAAGAAGCTCTGGAGTTGTTGGAGATCTTCGACCTGGCCCAGCGTAGGGATGAGATGGCCGGCAGCTTGCCCTACGGACAACAGCGGCGATTGGAGATTGCCCGGGCCTTGGCCACCAATCCAAAGCTGTTGTTGTTGGATGAGCCGGCAGCCGGGATGAACCCCAGGGAAACCGCTGAGTTGTTGGAACTAATCCAGTGGGTTAAGGAGCGATTTGACCTGACGGTATTGCTGATCGAACATGATATGAAGTTTGTCATGCAGATCTGCGATCGCATTGCGGTCTTGGACTACGGAGTTAAAATCGCCGAAGGAGTTCCCGATGAGATTAAGGCCAATCCAAAGGTGATCGAAGCTTATCTGGGACAGGAGGCGAAGTAGATGCTGGAAGTCAAAGACCTGAATGTCTATTATGGTGCGATACACGCCCTGAAAGGTGTGTCTCTTTCTGTTCAACGGGGAGAGATTGTAACCCTCATCGGAGCTAACGGTGCCGGCAAGAGCACAACTTTGCGAACGATTTCCGGACTACTGCACCCCAGGCAGGGGAAGATTATCCTGGAAGGCGAGGATATCACCGGGGTGTCTCCCCATGGGATTGTCAGTAAAGGTGTTTCCCATGTTCCAGAGGGGCGTCGGCTCTTTGGCGAGATGACGGTATTGGAGAATCTGGAACTGGGAGCCTATCGGCGCAAGGACGCCGCCGGGATTAATCGGGACCTGGAGTGGGTCTTTGAGCTATTTCCCCGCCTGAAGGAGCGCCGGCACCAAGCCGCGGGTACCTTAAGCGGCGGGGAGCAGCAGATGGTGGCCATGGGTCGGGGGTTGATGTCTGCTCCACAATTGTTGATCCTTGATGAGCCCTCTATGGGACTGGCGCCTTTGTTGGTGAGGGAGATATTTGCCATTGTCGAGGAAATTAGAGCTGCGGGCATGACGGTGCTGTTGGTCGAACAAAACGCCCATATGGCCCTTTCCATCGCGGACCAAGCCTATGTGATTGAGAACGGTCGTATTGCCTTGTCGGGGCCGGCCTCAGAGGTGGCTGCCGACGATCGGGTACAACGGGCCTATCTGGGTGGCTAGATAGGGGATGTCAGAAGGGGTCAGACGCTGCGGTGTCTGGCCCTTGTTGTTGGGAGAAATGACCTTACTGGCGGCAGGATTATACCCTGGGCTTGGAGAAGCACTTGTAATATCTGTGACAAAATCAGAAAGTCTTACGTTAATTGCCCTTTGGTATTGGATTTATTGCGGTATGGCGAAGATTTGCTAATAGTGATTGGTAGAAGGTGTGTCGTTACGACATGAGTATTGCTAAGAACGTTGAATTTGTGAAGAACCAGATTGCTATGGCCTGTGAGCGGGCGGGGCGGTCTCCGGAAGAAGTGACGATAGTCGCGGTCACTAAGTACGTAGATGTACCGGAGATACAGGCCTTGCTGGACGCGGGAATTACCCACATTGGCGAAAGCCGAGTGCAAGCGGCTGAAGCCAAGTTAACTCAACTGGAAGGTAAGAATTTTGTCGCTCACATGATCGGACACCTACAGCGGAATAAGGTGGCACGCTGCCTGCAGCTGGTTGATTTGATTCATTCCGTTGACAGCTGGCGATTGTTGGTGGAAATTGACAAGCAAGGGGCAAGGCTCGGTAAGGTCACGCCGTGTTTGTTGCAAGTGAACGTCTCAGGGGAAGCAACGAAATTCGGCTTTTCGCCAGAGGAGCTGCATTCGGTGCTGGAAGGGATACATCAACTGCCCCATGTGACGGTCAAGGGTTTGATGACCATGGCTCCCCATCACTCCAATCCTGAGGACACCAGACCGGTGTTTCGCAGTTTGCGCAGGCTGGCGGAGCAGATTAAAGCACAGAACATGCCGGGCGTGCACATGGATGAGTTGTCGATGGGAATGTCCAATGACTATGCCATCGCCGTTGAAGAGGGAGCGACTATGGTAAGAATTGGTTCGGCTCTCTTTGCGTGATTGTTGCAGACCTTTGGGATGGGGTGAAGATTGTGGCAGGGAAGATGTGGGACAAACTATTAAGCATCATCGGATTTGAAGATGAGGTGGCCGCGGTCGAGGATGAAGTCAGCACCGGTGGGGACTCCTTGTCCTATGAGGGGACAGGGCAGGAAGGACCGGCAAGTGGTCAAGAAGCCAAGGTTTTGATCCTGGCGCCTCAAGGGTATTCAGACGTTGAGGAATTGGCTAATCACCTGAAAAATGACAAAGCGGTGATCGTAACCTTAGAGGCCTTGGAGCGAGATCTGGCGAAGCGAATCGTTGATTTCATGAGCGGCGTTGCCTATGCCCTGGATGGTGATGTCCAGAGGGTAGCAGAGGGAATTTTTGTCTTTGCTCCCAAGTCTGTAGTTGTTGATGCCGATAGCTATGCAGCGGCAATTCGGGAAAGTGCTATCATGCAGGACAGCGGGTTGTCGGAAGAGTAGGTGTGCCAAGGGTCACCGGGAGGAGATGTCCATGGATCAATGGACCATCGGAATTGTTGGCGTCGGGGCCATGGGATCCGCCTTGGTCAAGGGATTTGTCAGCAGCGGTTCCGTCGCGGCCCAGGCCGTGGGTCTCTACGATATTGATCGGGAAAGGGTCGGCAAAGTTGCCCAGGAAACGGGCTGTCGGATTGTGCCTACGCTGGCAGATTTGGTGGGCACTAGCCGCTGCATCATTCTTGCCGTCAAACCCCAGCAATTGCCGAAGTTACTTAAGATTATTGCTCCCAAGCTGGAGGATCACTTGGTGGTTTCCCTGGCGGCGGGAATTGACCTAAACTTCCTCCAGCAACAATTGCCCGCGGGATGTGAAGTGGCTCGAGTTATGCCCAACACGCCGGCCCTGATTGGTCATGGTGCCATCGCGGTGAGCTTTGCAGCCAATGTCAGCGATGAGAGACAAGGGCGGTTGTGCCGCCTGCTGGAAAGCGTCGGCAGCGTCGTGGTTGTGGCTGAGACGCAGATGAATGCGGTGACGGCTCTGAGCGGAAGTGGGCCTGCCTACGTGTATTTGATGCTTGAATCCCTCATCAGTGCCGGGGTAACTGCGGGCTTAAGTCGCCAGGTGTCTAGGCAATTGGCCCTTGAGACAGTGATTGGTGCGGCAAAGATGGTGAAGTCTTCCGGTGAGCATCCCGCGGTTCTTGCGGCTCAGGTCACCTCTCCGGGAGGAACTACTGCTGCCGGACTCCGGGTATTGGAGGCAAAGGGCGTGCGCTCGGGAATTATCGAGGCAGTGTTGGCGGCAAAGGCAAGGGCCGAAGAAATGGGGAGGGATAGCTGATGCGAGGTTTATTGATTTGGTTGGTCAGCACCGGGATCGAGCTTTATACATGGATATTACTGGCTAGGATTTTGTTATCTTGGTTGCCAAATCTTGATCCCGATCATCCGGTGATTCAGTTCATCTACCGAGTGACGGAACCGGTCCTGGCTCCCTTCCGGAACATGATTCCTCCACTGAACGGGTTTGACTTATCCCCGATTATTGTGTTCTTTATCCTTGGTATGGTGCGTCGCTTACTGATTTCAATGATACGGTTTGTTTTTTGGTGACGATGGGTTGAAGAATAGGAGAGGCTTCTATGTTTGATCGTGAACGGCTGTTGTCCCATTTATCGGATCCCGAAGAACGGGAGTTAGGCAGCCGAGTAATTGACTTGGCTGAGCAGGTATACCGCAACAACGATCCCAGGTTTACCGATTTTCTCGATCCCAGGGGGGTAGATATCGCCGTTGGAATCCTGCGGGGCATCCAGGGGCTGGCCTATTTTTCCAGTGGCGGATACCGAGAGGCAGAGAGAAGGATCCTGGCCATCTATCCCGACTATTACTTGACGGAGATCCTGGAACTACCTTTGCAGTGCCTGCAGGCCGAAGGGGATTTTTCCTTTGAAGCAGTTTCCCATCGGGACTTTTTGGGAAGTTTGTTGGCTTCTGGGATCAAGCGGTCGAAGGTCGGAGATATACTGCTAACCGATACGGGATGCCAGGTAGTGGTGGTCAAGGATGTGGCCGACTACATCCAGAATCACTGGCAGGCTGTTCATCGGGTCCCTATTCGTGTCTTCCCCATTGAGCCAGAACAGTTGGCGGTGGGGTCTGAGCGAGTAAAGGAAATTCGCACAACGGTAGCTTCGCTGCGTTTGGATGCCATCGCTGGGGCTGGATTTGGTACGTCTCGAACCAAAATGGCCAAGGAGATCAAAGCCGAAAGGGTCAAGGTCAACTGGCAGTCGGTTACTAACCCCAGCGCCTCCGTAGCTCAGGGCGACGTGATTTCGATTAGGGGCAGAGGTCGAGTGGAAATCGCAGAGGTAATGGGAACGACGAGGAAGGGTCGGATAAGTGTGCTCTTAAAGCGATTCATCTAGTCCTGGCATCTAATGGGAGGTGTTGGTGATGCTAAAACCGATGGATATCCAGAATATGGAGTTTCGGACGGTCTGGCGAGGATATGATCCTAAGCAGGTAGATGAGTTCACCAGTCGGATTTTCACCGAATACGAGACGATTTACCGAGAAAACGAGGAACTGAAGGCCACCATTGCCAAGCTCCAGGAGAAGTTGGACCACAGCACTCGGATGGAGTCCAGTATTCTGGAAGCGGTAGAGCTGGCAAAGGAAACCGCGGAGTCTGTAAGGGAGTCGGCACAGCTTGATGCCAAAGCGATGATCGATGCCGCACGCCAAGAAGCTGAGTCTATCGTGATGCAGGCCCGAAATGAGGCGGAGACCATCCAGCGGCGTGCTCGAGAAGCGGTGATGGAGACGGAGGACCAAGTCCGTCAGCTTGAGAGAAGACAGGCAGAACTGATCCGACAAATGCGAGCCTTTATTAGGCAGACCCAGGATGCCCTGGAGCTACTGGAAGGGGTGGAAACCGGCAGGATTCGCCGGGTACCCAGCGTGGGCGTAGGAGGCTTCACCTCTGGGATTGTTCCAGATGCGGAAATTGCCGCCAGCGACGACGAGGCATGAGGCTGAATCGCCATACCTCGTGTTGACGACCCTGGTGTCAGTTTAGTATAATACAGTGTATAATTCATTGTGGATGATCGCAGGATGATCCTATCGGATATTGCTACAGACGATGAAGAGAAGAGTAGCTGATGCTCGACGGCCATACAGAGAACCGAGGTAAGGTGAGAGCTCGGGATGGCGGACTTCAGCGAAGATCATCTCGGAGTCACCGAAGCGAAGACTGGTGGACAGAGGTTCCCAGTAGTAGTTTTGGTCGGCAGGGCACCGTTATTGGCCCCAGCGAGGTGGGAACGACCTTTATTTTGGTTTGTTTCAACTGAGGTGGTAGCGCGGGAAAATGATCTCGTCCTCAAGGGGACGGGATTTTTTTATACACAAGTTTTGCCGACGAGTTGAATTTTGTGGAGGGGAAGGCAATGGATTATCGCAAGACAGTGATTTTGCCGAAGACGGAATTTCCAATGCGGGGCAATTTGGCCAAGCGGGAACCGCAGATGCAGGCAGATTGGGAGCAGCGTGGAGCATATCAGCAGCTAATCGAATCCCGGAAGGATAGAGAATCCTTTATTCTCCATGATGGACCTCCCTATGCCAATGGCCACATTCACTTAGGCACCGCGTTGAACAAGATTCTCAAGGATTTTGTGGTGCGTTCTAAGAGCATGCAGGGATATTACTCCCCCTATGTACCGGGATGGGATACCCATGGACTGCCGGTAGAGCACGCGGTGGTCAAGTCCCTGGGCCTGGACCGGCACAGCATTTCAGCCCTGGAGCTGCGGAAAAAGTGCCGAGAGTTTGCCCTCAAGTGGGTAGCGGTCCAACGGGAGGAGTTTAAGCGCTTAGGCATCTGGGGAGATTGGGACAACCCCTACCTAACCCTGACTCCGGAGTACGAGGTCAAACAGATTCAGATCTTCGGAGAAATGGCGAAAAAGGGTTATATTTACAAGGGGCTCAAGCCGGTGTATTGGTGTGCCCAGTGCGAGACTGCCCTGGCGGAGGCAGAGATTGAGTACCATGATCATACCTCGCCGGCTATTTACGTGAAGTTTGCCGTCAAGGAGACCCAGGGCGTCATCACCGAGGATGGGGTTTATTTCGTGATTTGGACCACTACACCATGGACCATTCCTGCCAACTTGGCTATCACCCTTCATCCTGATTTTGAGTACCACCTGCTGGACACCGATCAAGGCAAGCTAATCATGGCTGCCGATCTTGTGGCTCAGGTCTGTGAGGAAACGGGTCTAAAGGTCAAGGGGGTTCTGGCCCGGTGGTCTGGTTCGGAGCTGGAGCGGGTGGTGTGTGAACATCCCCTCACCGGCGGCGATTCTCTGGTTATTCTCGGGGAACATGTGACCTTAGAGCAGGGTACCGGGTGTGTCCACACCGCACCGGGCCATGGTCTCGAGGACTACGAGGTTGGACTAAGGTACGGACTGCCGGTTTATGCACCCGTGGATGAGCAGGGTAGGTTTACCCAGGAAGCAGGAAAATATGCCGGCATGGAATTGGATGCTGCCAACCCAGTAATTGTCCAGGACCTGCGGGAAGTAGGAGCATTGTTGCACTCCCAAGAGGTGGAGCACCAATATCCCCACTGTTGGCGATGCAAACATCCAGTGGTGTTTCGGGCTACCTCCCAGTGGTTTGCTTCTGTGGAAGGGTTTAGAAAGGAAGCCTTGGCAGCGATCCAGGATGTCAAGTGGATTCCTGCCTGGGGAATCGATCGGATCAGCAATATGGTAGCTGAACGCAACGATTGGTGTGTCTCCCGCCAGAGGGTATGGGGAGTTCCCATCCCGATTTTCTACTGCGATTCTTGCGGTGAGTTCATCATCAATGATGACACCTTGGAATCCCTTTGCCAGATTTTTGCTGAGGAAGGTTCCGATGCTTGGTTTGCCAGAGAGGCAGAGGAGCTGTTACCGGAAGGATATACCTGTCCCCACTGTGGCCATGACAAGTTCCGCAAGGAAACGGACATCATGGATGTCTGGTTTGACTCTGGAACCAGCCATGGGGGAGTACTGCAGCAGCGGCCAGAATTGACATGGCCAGCGGATCTTTATCTGGAGGGCAGCGATCAGCATCGTGGTTGGTTCCAATCCTCCTTGCTAACTTCCGTCGCAGCCTATGGGCAGGCTCCCTACAAAGCTGTCTTGACCCACGGGTTTATTCTCGACGGCGAAGGCTTCAAGATGTCAAAGTCCTTGGGGAACGTCATCGCACCGATGGATGTGTGTAACAAGTGGGGTGCTGACATTTTGCGGCTGTGGGCGGCCTCATCGGATTACCGCGGCGATATTCGGTTCTCCGATGAAATCATGAACCAACGGGCCGATGCCTATCGCAGAATTCGCAACACCATGCGATTCCTGCTCAGTAACCTTAACGACTTTGATCCAGCTTCCGATGCCGTACCCTACGACAATTTGCCGGAGCTAGAACGGTTCATGCTCAATCGGGTTAGTCGGTTGCAGGATCGGGTGTTAACCGCCTACAATGAGTGTGAATTCCACATCATCTACCATTCGGTCCACCACTTCTGTTCCGTGGAGTTGGGCGGCTTTTACCTTGATGTCCTGAAGGACACTTTATACTGCGACGAACCCGATGGTTTGGATCGCAGGGCTGCTCAAACGGTGATGTATCATCTGGTGAGAATTCTAGCTAAGCTGCTGGGTCCGATTATTCCCCATACTGCCGACGAAGTCTGGCAGTTTATCCCGGGAGAGAAGGAAGCCGATTGCGTGCACTTGGCTTTGGTGGAGGAAATCCCCGAGGAGTGGAGGGACGATCAGCTGGAAGAGGTGTGGACGCAGCTGTTAGCGGTGCGCTCCGATGTCTCCAAGGCCCTTGAGGAGTCAAGAGCCAACAAGGAAATCGGCAGCTCCAACGATGCCCAGGTTGTTCTATACCCATCCTCCCAGGGGCAGGAGGCCCTGCTTCAGAAATTCTCCAACGAGGAGCTAGCCCGCCTGTTCATTGTTTCCTCCGTTGACATACGCTCCAGTGGCGAGGAGCTTCCAGAGCAGGCTCGCCGCTATGAAGGAGACTTAGCGGTGGTAGTGGAAAGGGCCCCAGGGGAAAAATGTCAGCGCTGCTGGAAGTATACCCCAGAGGTCGGGCATCAGGAGATGGAGGGTCTGTGTCATCGTTGTAACGATGTTGTGACCACTTATTTTGTCGATCAAGAATAGGCGTTTTTCCAGGCACCTTACCATTGTCGCAGGATGGTAGGGTGCTCTTTTTATCTCTCCTTGGTTAGTCTCTGGTCGGACTGGTGACTATCCTCTGATTGATAATCCCTGTGGCAGGACACAGTAGTTAATGCCGAAAGGTCACCATCGGCAGGGAGGGAGGCGTCATGGAAGAAAGGGATTCCCTAATCCTCGAGAGGCTGGGCGAGAAGTTAGCGGAAATCTCGGCTCAGATGCACAAGTCCAGTATTGCTGAGTTTGTGGCTTTGTATCGCCGCCCCTGGCGATTGTTTTACTTTAACTTTCTCGCCGGGATTTTCCGAGGATTTGGAATCGCCGTGGGATTTACCTTTGTCGGTGCGATTTTTGTGTACGCACTGGGTAAATTAGCCTCCCTCAATCTTCCCGTGATCGGGCATTTCATTGCCCAGATCGCCCGATTGGTTGAGCTTGAGTTATCTATTCCTCAATGAGGCACCAGGTTACTAAAGACATCCCCTTGGCATGGGGGAGCTTTGGGAGGACTTCACTAGTGAACAAGGAGCGGATCAGGCAGCTTTTGTGGGAAGAAAAAAGCCGACTTACCGATCAGATCCAGCGGCTGGATGAATGGGGATTGGAAGAACCGGAATCCTGGGCCGTAGGCGAATTGTCAGCCTACGATCAGCATCCCGCGGACTCCGGTTCCGAGACCTTTGCCCGGGAACAGGACCTGGCAATGAGGGACCATGCCAGAAATCAGCTCCAGAAGGTGGAAGAGGCGCTGAGCAACTTGGATAGTGGAAATTACGGAATCTGTGAGGCCTGTGGTCAGGGGATAGATGAATCCCGGCTGGAGGCGATTCCCTACACCACTTTGTGCTATGATTGTAAGGTGGCGGAAGAGGCAAACACCCAGGAGCTAAGGGAGGCTCGACCGGCGGAAGAGGAGGCCTTGCCCGCTGGTTATTCCTTCCGAGACGACAGGGATGAGTTTGCTGGATTTGACGGAGAAGACACTTGGCAGGCTTTGGCGGGGTATGGAACCGCCAATTCGCCCCAGGATGTATCCGGCGAGCTTGATTATGAGGATCTCGATAACGATGATGACGAAGACGGGGTCGCCGATCCCATGGACCGCCTGGTTGATCTGCGGGGAGACGGTGCCTCGGATTTAGATGAGATCTATCCCGATCCTGAGGATCCGGCTTTCATTACGGAAAGGTAGGATTTGGTGGCAACAGCCTCGAGGGGAGGGACCCTCGGGGCTTCTCGCGCCCATGGCCCCTTGGGCTCTGCCTTGACCGCCACCATTGCCTTCAAATTGGGTGTCATGTTACAATGCAAGCAACGGCATAGCTTGCAGGCAAAGGGGAGCAGCGGGGTGTGGCGTCACTGGTCAGTTTGGTTGTTGGTAGTTGCAGGCGACAGGATTACTAAAGGGTGGGCCCAAGGGAATCTGGTGCCCTATCAGTCTCGACCTCTCCTGGCACCGTGGCTCGATGCTACCCTGGTGTACAATCCCGGAGGGGCCTTTGGGATCTGGTCGGGACACGGTTCAGTGTTGGCCCTTTTTACTTGTGTACTGCTAATTTCGGTGATTTGGGCCTGGAAAAGGCTAATTCGATTTGGTGAGGCAATGAAGTGGGGACTGACCCTGGCTACCGCCGGTGCACTGGGGAATTTGATCGATCGCGTTCTGTGGGGCTATGTAATTGACTTCTTGGATGTAGGGTTTTGGCCAGTCTTCAACGGAGCAGATATTGCCCTCTGTGTAGGTTTAACACTGGTGGGCTGGAGTTTGCTCAGGGCCGATTAGGAGGGGAGCAACGTGGCGATGGCACAGGTCTTGGAACTGGAAGTGGAGGCAGAAGCCGCCGGTCAAAGGATTGATGTCTTTCTGGTGATGAAAGGAGTTGTACCCTCCCGGTCCTTTGGCCAGAAACTCATCGATGACAATCAGGTATTGGTGAACCATCGACCGGTTAAGTCTAGTCACAAACTGATGGGAGGGGAGCGGGTGGTCGTTGAGATCCCTCCTCCGAAACCGTTGGCAGTGGAACCGGAAGAGATCCCACTGGATGTGCTCTACGAGGACGAGCACATTATCGTCGTCAATAAACCTCGGGGAATGGTGGTCCATCCCGCCGCCGGTAATCCCAATGGTACCTTGGTCAATGCCCTGCTGGCCCATTGTTCCCAGTTGTCTGGGATAGGGGGGGTTCTTCGGCCCGGGATCGTTCATCGCCTTGACAAGGATACGACGGGAGTACTGGTGGTGGCCAAGAACGACCGAGCTCACCTGGGCTTAGCCAGGCAGATTAAGGAACAGACTGTCAAGCGTCAATACGTGGCGATAGTTCATGGCAATGTCAAAGAAGATGGGGGGACCATCAGGACCAACATTGGCAGACATCCCCAGAATCGGAAGGTGATGGCTGTATTGCCCGAGGGAAAGGGTAAGCCCGCCGTTACGCACTTTAGCGTGTTGGAGAGGTTCGGTCGATACACCTTGCTCCAAGCGGATCTAGAAACGGGCAGAACCCACCAGATTCGAGTGCACATGGCACACCTTGGTCACCCCATCGCCCAAGATGAAGTCTATGGCCCCAAGAGAAGCGGCCTTCCCCTTAAGGGACAGGGCTTGCATGCCAGAACCCTGGAGTTTGTTCATCCTATCTATGGTAAAATCATTACCTGTCGGGCTCCGTTGCCGGAGGATTTCTGTGCTGCTCTAGAATATCTGAGAAAAACCTTAAATTAATCTTGACCCTTCCGGTGAAGGGTGGTAGACTGTATCTGACTTAAGCTTGATCCTTTAATCCAGTCCCGTGAGGCTGGCAAGGAGCAGAGATATAGTGAGATATTTGTACATACCTTCTCGGTGTGTATCTATGTCGATGACGAAACCTCCTTGCCTATTTTTGCAGGGAGGTTTTTTTCTGCTCCGAACAGGCAGAAGTCGAGATCGATATCACAGGGGGAAGGAGGAGGTTTTGGAAAATGCGACTGAAGACAATGCTGCTGGATGAGGCCGCCCTGAATCGAGCGATCACCCGCATTGCCCATGAAATTGTGGAAAAGAACAAGGGCACTAAGGATCTGGTGCTTTTGGGGATTCTAACGCGAGGATACCCCTTGGCCCAGCAGTTAGCGGAGAAGATTAAGCAGTTCGAAGGGGTAGAAGTTCCCGTGGGTTCGCTGGACATCACTCTGTATCGTGATGATTTGACCACGGTCGCAGAGCAGCCGATGGTGAAGGGCTCCAGCATTCCCTGCAGCCTCAATGGCAAAGTTGTCGTGCTCGTTGATGACGTCTTGTTTACCGGCCGAACGGTCCGGGCAGCCCTGGACGCTGTCATTGACCAAGGCCGGCCCAAGCGGATTGAACTGGCCATCATCGTCGATCGGGGACATCGTGAGTTACCGATTCGAGCCGACTTTGTTGGCAAGAACGTTCCGACGTCTCGGAAAGAACTGATCAGTGTGATGGTCAAAGAAGTCGACGATGTCGATGCCGTTTGGATCGGGGAGTTGTAAACACACCTTTTCTTCCAGGGAAAATAAGGGGAGGATAAATAGATGCAACCAAAAGTCGATGTTCATGATAGTTTGTCCCTCAGCAAGCTGATTCCTCTTGGCTTTCAACACTTATTCGCCATGTTTGGCGCTACGGTCCTTGTTCCGCTGTTGGTAAATGGCAGCACCGGAATGACGGTAATTCCGCCGTCGGTGGCGTTGTTAACCGCCGGTCTTGGTACCCTGCTCTTTCAGTTGGTAACCAAGGGTAAGGTTCCAGCTTATTTGGGCTCATCCTTTGCCTTCATTGCACCCTTAATCGCTGCTGCTTCTGCCCATGGTCCGGGATATGCCCTGGGTGGAGCGATGATTGCCGGACTAGTCTACGTGCTGGTAGCCGGAGTCATCGCGGTGATTGGCTTAGATTGGTTGGACAGGCTGCTGCCGCCGGTGGTGATTGGCTCTGTCATCGTGGTTATCGGTCTAGGTCTGGCATCTACCGGGGTAGATATGGCGGGCCTGTCCCAGGCCGAGGTTACCTTGGCAGACCCCAATGTGAGGGTGTCGCTTTTCACCCTAGTTGTGACGGTAATCGGTTCTATCTTCTTCAAGGGCTTCTTTGCGGTGATTCCGATTTTGATTGGGATCGTTGCCGGGTATATTTTTGCAGTGCTCAATGGTATCGTCGACTTCCAACCGGTTCTCGATGCCGCTTGGTTTGCCCTTCCAAAGGGGCACGCTCCAGCCTTCTCCTGGGAGGCAATGGCCCTGATAGCCCCGGTGGCCCTGGTTACTTTGGCGGAGCACCTAGGTGATGTGCTCACCATTAGTAGAGTTGTAGGTCGTGATTTCTACAAGGACCCTGGTTTGCACAGAACTTTGCTGGGAGACGGCCTTGCCACTAGTTTGGCCGGTCTCTTGGGTGGACCACCGAACACCACCTATGGCGAAAATATCGGTGTGATGGCTATTACGCGAGTATACTCTGTAAAAGTTATTACCACTGCTGCGGTAATTGCCGTGATCCTCTCCTTTGTGCAGAAGATGGGGGCCCTAATTCAAACAATTCCCGATGCAGTGATGGGTGGAATTACGATAGTACTCTTTGGCACCATTGCTTCCTCGGGACTGCGAACTTTGGTAGAAAGTGGCATTGATTTTGGCAACAAGAGAAATCTGATCATCTCGTCGGTGATTCTGGTCCTGGGAATTGGGGGAGCGAAGATTGCCATCGGGCCACTGCAGTTTGAGGGGATGGCTCTGGCGGCTATCACCGGGATTATCTTGAACCTGGTTCTGCCCCAGGATCCCGAGGAGAGAAGAGTCGGTCCCGCTGCCGAAGGCTCTGACTCGGAAAGGTAACGGGATAGGGATTGACGGGCAGATGCCCGTTGGATAAACTAGAAGCAAAAGCAAGTTCCTTCGCAACTGGCGGATTGTAGTGGAGAACCACTGGGGAGCGAAGGGAAATACTGCCGACCGCCTGGGCTGGGTTGAACCTTAGCCCAGGTTTTGTTTTTTAGACCAGAGATAGTAAAGATGGGAGAGAACGCAGTGGAACGGTGCGCGCTGATCAGTGTGTGGGACAAAACCGGTATTGTTGAATTTGCCCAGAAGTTACAGGCCCAGGGATTTACTATTATCTCGACGGGTGGAACCAAGACTACTTTGCAGGCTGCCGGGATACCGGTCACTGGAGTAGAAGAGGTGACCGGGGTGCCGGAGATGCTTGGGGGCCGGGTCAAAACCCTGCACCCGGCAATTATGGCGGGGATTCTGGCCCGTCGGCAGGAACCGGAGGACCGGAGTGCCCTTGCTGCCCTGGGCTATCCACTAATTGATATTGTGGTGGTCAACTTCTATCCCTTTAAGCAGGTTGTGGCCGATGGCGGTGCGACCTTTTCCGAGGCAATGGAGAATATCGACATCGGCGGCCCCAGTATGCTGCGGGCTGCTGCGAAGAACCACGAGTTCCTTTGGGCTGTTTGCGATCCCAGGGATTATTCCAGGGTGCTGGATGGGCTAGCGGCAGAGCCCGAGGCAGCTCGCCAGGTGCGGCGGGAACTGGCCCTCAAGGCCTTCCGCCGAACTTCAGGATACGATGAGGCGATAGCCGGTTATCTGGCAGGATCTGTTGGTGATGCTCCCGGGGATTTTCCTCGACAGCTAGACCTCAGCTTTACCTTGAAAACTCCGCTGAGGTATGGAGAAAACTCCCATCAACGGGCGGCCTTTTATATCCCGTCTAGCTCAACTTCGGCGGGGGTGGCCAAAGCAGAGCAGCTTCAAGGCAAGGAGCTCTCCTTTAACAATATCAACGATACTAATGCTGCCTTGCAGGCGGTGAGAGAGTTTTCCCAACCGGCGGTGGTGGCCCTGAAGCACACCAATCCCTGCGGGGTGGGTCTGGCCACCGAGGGTGATTTGGCTGCAGCCTTTCAAAGGGCCTATGTCGGGGATCCCGTCAGTATCTTTGGCGGAATTATCGCCTGTAACCGTCCAGTAGATGGGGCCACAGCCCAGTTGATGTCAGAGATCTTCCTGGAAGTAATCGTGGCCCCGGGTTTCAGCAAAGAGGCACTGGAAGTTCTCAGTGTCAAGAAGAACCTCCGCCTGCTGCAGCTGCCGGAGATAAATACCAGATCCAGCAGCTGGGATTATAAGTTTGTAGAAGGTGGTTTGTTGGTGCAGACCCCCGACGATGCCGATGACGATCCCAGAACTTGGGAGACGGTGACTCAGGCCGCTGTACCCGAGGATGCCTTTACTGACTTGTTGCTGGCCTGGAAGGTTGTCAAGCATGTCAAGTCCAATGCTATTGTATTGGCCAAAGATGGGGGCACCGTGGGAGTGGGAGCCGGGCAGATGAATCGAATCCTCGCGGCGAAAATCGCCTTTGATGGAGCCAAGGAGAAAGCAGCGGGATGTGTGCTTGCCTCCGATGGTTTCTTTCCCTTTGATGATGTGGTTCGCCTAGCTGCAACCCAGGGCGTGAGAGCCATTGTCCAACCTGGCGGCTCCATTCGCGATGAAGATTCAATTAGGGCCTGTGATGAGTTGGGAATTCCCATGCTCTTTACCAGGGTTCGCCACTTCCGCCACTAAGAGGTTTCACGAGGTTAGTAAAAACGAAAGCCTCCTTGCTCAATTTGCAGGGAGGCTGTTTCTGTAGACTACTTAGTCTTCTTGTCGGCTGTCTTCCCGTGAGGCGCTGTGGGGCTTTGGAGTGACCAGGATTGTCCGGTGGCTGTCATAGATCACCTTACCGGGTTTTGCTCCTTTGGGTTTTCTCACCTTTTGCCGAGTAGTATAATCGACAGCAGCAGTGGCGGAGTCCCGAGCCTTACTGTAGTATGCTGCGATTTCCGCGGCTTGGACGAGGGTGGTATCGGGAACGGGTTTTCCACCGCTTTTGATGATCACATGGGAGCCGGGAATGTCTTTAACATGCAGCCAGATGTCGCTGCTGGAGGCAATACTAAAGGTCACTTGGTCGTTTTGCCGGTTATTTCGGCCCACGAAGATGGGGAAGCCATCCTGGCTGATGAACTGCAAAGGAGGAGCTGGATCCGGTTTTCTTTGCTTTCTACCCTTTGTGGGTTTAGTCTTGAGGTATCCTTCAGCAATTAGTTCCTCTCTGATCTCCTCAATTTCTCCTATTGTCTCTGCCAGCGCAATGGCGGTTTGTACTTCCTCAAGATACTCCAGTTCCGATCGGCTTTCTTGCAGCTGTTGCTCCGTGATCTGAAGACTATTCTTGGCCTTGGTGTAGCGTTTGAAGTAGGCCTGGGCATTCTCCGCCGGAGATAGGGACGGGTCCAAAGAAATGGAAATTGGCTCTTGATCTTCACTGTAGAAATTAGTAACGGTGATGGAGTCCTGTCCCTTTTGAACTTGGTACAAATTGGCGGTAAGCAACTCACCTTGAATTCGGTAGGTATCGGCTTGGGCCGCCAGCTCTAAGGTATCTTGCTGTTTAGAGATCTTTTTTTCCAACCGGTTGATATTCGTTGATATAATTCGATTCAAGACTCCAGCCATCTCCTTGAGGCGATGGTAGTTAATCCGATAGTCGTAGTAGCGATCTGCCGCCTGGGAGATATCCCGGCATTTCACTAGAGATGTGCCTATGTCCCTCAGGGGATAGGGAGCGAACTCCACAGGGGAGCCATCCCCGTCAAGGGCCAAGGTCGCAACGGCCTCTCCCGTAGTCAGCTGCGAGAATAGCTGGGTAAATTCGTGGTAGAGGGCTTCCCAGTCCCCTTGCAGATCTGCTACGGTGGCGCCGACGCCAAACCCTGCCCTCAGGAGGATTTCCCCTGCTGTCACCGGGCTAATGCCTTGGTAACTGCGGACGATGACGTTGCTCACCTTCGCGGTCGGGCTGCTGGGAGCCAGCAGGCTGATAAATTGTGGCCAATCGCTGGTCAAGGGATTGGCCTTATCCTGGGGGGGTGGACTGATGTAGATTTCGCCGGGCTGGATCTCGCGGTAGCGGCTCATCTGAGCGGTGACCCGGTTGAGCCCATCAAGGATTGTTCTGGACTCTCCGTCAACGATAATCACATTGCTATGTCGCCCCATGATCTCGACAATGAGGGTTCTCAAGGCCAATTCACCGGTGTCAGATAAGGCCTCAACATCGATTTCTATAATCCGCTCAAATCCAATCTGACGGACCGCGGTGATTTTCCCCCCCTCCAGGTGTTTGCGCAGTAACATACAAAAAGCCGGTGGGTTGAGGGGGTTGACATAATCTGCCTCTGTTAGATAGATGCGAGGGTATTGCGGATGCCCGGAGATAACCAGTTGATGGTTACCGCCCGGTCGTCGACAGTGCAGGACCAAGTCAAAGCGAGAAGGTTGGTATATTTTCATGATCCGGGCGCCCACCAAGGTTGCTTCAAGCTGTTGGGCAACGGCATAGACCGTGAGTCCGTCAAAGGCCATTTCTTCCACCCCATTATGGATAAGATGCATAACTCCATTATAGCCTTCGGTGTCTTGGCGCGCAAAGTTATTCCCAGGAGGAAAACCGAGGATGAGCAAGAAGAATAAACAGATGGCATCACCTGGTACCTCGTTCTTAGGGGAGAAGGGATGATCTAATATGGATAGACTGAAGAGCATGAGAAGATTCACCGTGGCCTTGGTATTGGTCGTGATCCTGGGGTTGGGCGCCGGGGTTGGTCTTGGCTATATGAACACTGAGAGACTGATTTCCGATGGCTTGATCCTCGGCAGCATCGGAGCCCTGCGTTACTCGGTGGAGGTCCTTTCCCAGGCCAGGGACCAAGCAATTAGTCGGGAAAGTCAAGCAGAAGTCGAGGCTAGCCAGGCTTTGGTTTTTCTGGCGGCCAGCCAGGACGCGGCGGATCAGGGACAGGATCCCACTCCGTATCTGCAGCGAGCTCGGACTCATCTGCAGGCAGCCATCGGTTTGGACATAGACAACGCCTTCTTGTACAGCCTATTGGGGGACGTCGAATTCGCAGTTGGCAATGTGGGGAGCGCAACGGTGGCCTATGAAAGGGCTTTGGAGCACGAGCCCGATGCCGTTGACGCCTTGTTTGGACTGGGTCGGATTGACGTTCAGGCCGGCAGGACTGAGGAAGCCCTTGAGACTTTGCACAAGGCGCAGGAACTGGCTCCCGATCATCTGGGGATAGCTTTGTTGCTGGCTGAGCAATTGGCGGCGACCAGTCGATACGAAGAGGCTGTTGAGATCTTGACTAAAGTGGAGCTTTTTGACCCTCGGGTGCCCCAGGTACATTTTCAGCTGGCCACCTATTACCACGCGTTGGGGCAATTTGATGAGGCCTTACATCGGATCGAAAGAACCCTTGACCTGGACCCTGAGTTTGGTCCAGCGCACAAACTGCGGGAAAGAATACAGACTCCATAGCTTTACTTCCTAGTACAATGGAAAATGCTTTTGCTACGCCTTGAGGTCATCTTAAGGCGTTTTTCCTTTGTTGCGGCTTGTTCCGGGCGGCATGAATTGTCTTCTCTTTGAATAATGATGAGACAGTCATGGAAGCTTTGGAAGGGAGGCCCCTTGGAGCAATGGTAGCAGAGAAGTGGTATCGGCTCAGAGCGGCTGCTGTGGTCAAGCAGTTGCAGTCCGATGAAAAGCGGGGACTAACGGAGAAAGAGGCGGCAAGGCGGTTGCGGCAATATGGTCCCAATGAGTTAGAATCCGCTCCGCCGGTTTCAGGCTGGGAGATTTTCTGGGCCCAATTCCAGGACTTTATGATCCTTGTCTTGATGGGAGCCACAGCGATTTCCTTCTTGTTAGGTGAAGTAGTTGATGCCATTGCTATTCTAGCTATAGTCTTTGTCAATGCCATTTTAGGCTTCATTCAAGAGTATCGTGCCGAGCGCTCTTTACAGGCCTTGCAGGAATTGGCGGCTCCTTATACCTTGGTAACTCGGGATGGTAAGGCTCTGCAAATTGATTCCAGGGAATTGGTCCCTGGGGATATCGTGACCTTAGAGGGAGGAGACCGGGTTCCCGCGGACATTCGTTTGCTCCAAACCAACATGTTTCAGGTAGAGGAGGCGGCCCTGACGGGAGAAAGCATTCCTGTAACCAAGGACGCCGAGAGAGTGCTCACCGGTGATGTCGCCTTAGGGGATACAGTAAATATGGCCTTTATGGGGACAACGGTTACCAAGGGCAGGGCAATTGGGATCGTGGTTTCCACCGGCATGGATACTGAGATAGGTAAAATCGCTGATCTCATTGGGACTGCCGATGACGAGGAAACACCATTGCAAAGGCGTTTGCATCAGTTGGGCAAGTGGCTGTTGGCAGGAAGCCTCTTGGTTGTCGCCCTTGTGTTTGTCGCTGGTGTCCTTCGGGGATTTCCAGTGTATCGGATGTTTCTCACTGCGGTGAGTTTGGCCGTTGCCGCGATTCCGGAAGGGTTACCGGCGGTGGTGACCATTGCCTTGGCCCTTGGGGTCCAGAGAATGATTAAACGCAACGCCATTGTGCGCCGGCTGCCGGCGGTGGAGTCTTTGGGCTGTGCCACGGTAATCTGTTCCGACAAGACCGGCACTCTAACTCAGAATCAGATGACGGTAACGGAGATGGCGCTAGTCGGGAGACGACTGCAGGTAACCGGTAGCGGGTACACTCCAGTAGGAGAGGTTCTTGAAGACCGCAGGCCCGTATCCCCCGACGCGCCGGACCTAGCCTTGGCCGCCAAGGTTTGTGCCATCTGCAATCACGCCCAGCTGCAACCACGAGACAGCGGTGCCGGCTTGATGGCAGCGGTGAGTCGAAGACTAGGATTACAGGGTAGAAGCAAAGATTACCAACTCTTTGGGGATCCCACCGAGGGAGCCTTGCTGGTGTTAGCTGCCAAATTGGGCCAGCCCCTGGATGAATCCCAGCGCCGCAACCAGGTAATTGGAGAACTGCCCTTTGATTCCGATCGGAAGAGGATGACCACCATCACCCAGGAAGGGGGGCGGGTATTGGCTTGGGTCAAGGGTGCCCCTGACGTGATCCTTCCGCTGTGCAATCGAGTTCAGGATGGCGGGCGAGTCCGTCCCATCACTGCCAGTGATCTGAGGCAGATGCGCCGGATTAATGAATCCATGGCTCAGGGAGCCCTTCGGGTCTTGGCCTTAGCCTATCGAGAGCTTCCCTCCGACAGGAGCAGAAGACGGGATTGGGTGGAATCAGAGGTGGAATCGCAGCTGGTATTGGTTGGGCTAGTGGGTATGATAGATCCACCGCGACCAGAGGCTAGACAGGCGATTAGAGTTGCAGCTGAGGCGGGAATTCGCACCATCATGGTGACCGGTGATCATCTCCAGACCGCGGAAGCCGTTGCCCTCCAGTTGGGTCTGATCAAGTCGGGACAAAGGGGCCTGGCCGGAACAGCCATCGATGCCATGAGCGATGAAGAGCTGCGGCAGGTACTGCGGACAACATCGGTATTTGCCCGGGTTTCCCCTCGGCACAAACTACGGATAGTCAGAGCCTTGAAGGCCGACGGTGAAGTGGTAGCTATGACCGGTGATGGGGTCAATGATGCTCCAGCCATCAAGGAAGCGGATATCGGTGTGAGTATGGGAATTAATGGTACCGATGTGACTAAAGAGGCGTCGGATATGGTACTGGCCGATGACAACTTCGCTACCATCGTCGCGGCTGTGGAAGAAGGTCGAGGAATTTACGATAACATCCGCAAGTTTATCCGTTACCTGCTGGGCTGCAACGTTGGTGAGGTCTTGACCATGTTCCTGGCGACAATGCTGTCCTTGCCCTTGCCCTTGGTGCCGATTCAGATTCTGTGGATGAATCTGGTGACCGATGGTCTTCCCGCAATCGCTTTAGGCGTTGACCCGGTGCATCCTTCGGTGATGCAGCGCCCACCCCGTGATGCCGATGAAGGAGTATTTTCTCGGGGTTTGCATGTAAAAATCCTGGTTCGAGGCTTTCTCATTGGAACCTGTACCTTGTTGGTGTTTGTCTATGAGCTTTTCATGAATTCACGTGACCTGGATATTGCCCGGACGATGGCCTTTACCACCTTGGTAATGTCCCAGCTCTTTTTTGTCTTTCAGTGCCGGTCTGAAGATCGAGGAATTCTAGAGGTCGGCCTTTTCACTAATCCTTACCTAGTGATCGCGGTTCTAATTTCTCTAGGTATGCAAATAGCTGTGATGTACTTACCCTGGCTGCAGCCGGTGTTTAAGACCGTTGCCCTTGGCTGGCAGCATTGGCAGATCGTCTTGATTTTCTCTGGCTGGTCGATTGTTGCCGATATTATCCTGCGGGGGATCCGTTCTTTGTTTTCCCGTCGGGTGGCGACGGTGACGGTGGGGCAGGAAGTCCTCAAATGAGCAGGAAAGGCCAGCACGATTGGGGAAATCTTACACTAAGCATTGTTTGTGCTCCTTAGGTCCACATTGGTACTTAGAGTACGTATTTTTGTTGGCAAAGGGGGCTCAATGGGAACCAAGGGATTCCTATTGGGTCCTTCCGTCGACTTTGTAAGGTGATGTAGCTAATGGCGTTCAGTATGACAGGCTATGGTATGGGGGTTGCAGAGGATAAGGTTCGGGTGACCGTAGAGATCAAGACGGTCAATCACCGGTACCTAGATTTTTTTATCCGAGTTCCCCGGGGTTTCATGAGCTTTGAAGATGTGGTCAGGCAAGAAGTATCCCAGCGTCTTCATCGTGGGAGAGCGGAAATAGTGGTCACCGTGGAGGATTTTGCCGACACAAATAGAACTGTGACCATCGATTGGGGCCTAGTTAAAGGCTATGAGGCTGCCCTGAAGGAACTGGAGAAGACCCTGGGGATCCATTACCAGGCCCGGGGTGAGCATATTTTACAACAACCCGATGTTTTGATTCCAGAATCTGTGGCCCCGGAAGATGTGGAACCGACGCTGCGGGAAGCGATGCATCGGGCTTTGGATAACCTGTTGGCGATGCGGGCCCGGGAGGGTGAAGCTTTGGCCCAGGATATCCTGCAACGGGTTGCCAAACTAGAAGCCTTGACGCAGCAGCTGCGGGAACAGGCTCCCAAGGTAGTGGCCAGTTACCACCAGAAGCTCAAGGAGCGGGTGGCAGAGCTGGTGCAGCAGGTGCCCGTTGATGAGGAGCGTTTGGCCCTTGAGGTGGCGATTTTTGCTGACAAGACCAACGTGACGGAGGAACTGGTTAGACTGGACAGTCACCTTAATCAGTTTCGGACCATTCTCCAACAGGAGGGCCCCATTGGTCGGAAGTTGGATTTTCTGATTCAGGAGATTCAACGGGAACTAAACACCACTGCATCAAAGGCCAACGACTCGACGGCATCTCAGCTGGTGGTTGAGGGGAAGGCGGAATTGGAGAAAATCCGTGAACAAGTCCAGAATATAGAATAGATAGGTATCAAGAGCTGGATAGTTATTACCGCTTTTGTGAAAGGGAGCAGTGGAGCAGTTGATTACACTGATCAATATTGGATTTGGCAACGTCGTTGCCGCAAACCGTTTGGTGGCTATCGTCAGTCCTGAGTCGGCACCAATCAAACGGTTGATCCAGGATGCTCGAGAGCGAGGCCGATTGATCGACGCCACCTATGGTCGACGGACCAGAGCGGTAATCATTACCGATAGCGAACACATTATTTTGTCAGCGGTTCAACCAGAGACAGTGGCCCACCGCCTGAATTCTCGAGAAGGCGCTGGTGAGCCTATTGACTAAAGGGGATAGGGTTTTGCGATTGAATGAAAAGGGCTTTCTGCTGGTCCTGTCGGGACCATCGGGAGTCGGTAAGAACACTGTACTAAATGCAACAATGCAACTACGTAATGACTTGGTCTATTCGGTTTCCGCTACCACTCGTCCGAAAAGGCCCCATGAAGTTGATGGGGTTAATTACTTTTTCCTGTCGGAGGAAGCCTTTCAGACCGCCATCGAGCAGGGACAACTCCTGGAGTGGGCGGAGTTCGTTGGGCACAAATACGGCACACCACGGTCCTTCGTAGAAGAACATTTGGCGAAGGGTTACGTCGTGGTCATGGACGTAGATATCCAAGGGGCCAAGCAGATTCGAGAGCGGATGCCTGATGCGGTCCTAGTGTTTCTTTTGCCGCCGACCATCACCGAGTTGGAGGCCCGACTGCGGGGGCGGGATACTGAGACTTCCGAGGCCATTGACCGCAGATTGGCCGCCGCCTATGACGAGCTAAAGGAAGGCGTAGCCTATGACTACGCGATAGTAAATGAGCGGGTAGAGGATGCCGCTCAGCAGCTCAGCGCGATTATCACCGCGGAACAGTGTAAAGTTGCCAGAACTGATTATTATCTCTCTATGCAGAGGATTTTGGATAAGGAGGGGCAGGATTTATGAAACAACCACCTCTAGGAGAATTACTAAAACACGTAGACAGTCGATATACCTTAGTTGTGGCCACCGCGAAGCGAGCCCGTCAGCTTCTGGAAGGGTCCAAGCCCATGGTGGAAGTTGACTCCAATAAACCTGTCACCATCGCCCTCAGTGAAATGGCTGAGGGGAAGGTTAACTACCATCGGGTCAGGGAAGGCATTAAATAGCGACAGATTGCAGGGACGTAACCTGTCACAGCCCTTGGCTGAGGCAGGTTTTTTCTTGGTTTGCGGGTAAGAGGAAGAGAGTTGAGGAATGTGGAAGTAAAGACGGTGTTACTATGAGGCCGAGAAAGCAATATGCGTCGGTAGTTGTTGACGTTACCAATCGGAGGGTGAATCGCCCCTTCGATTACGAGATACCTGAGGCCTTGGTGGATTCGATTCAGCTGGGTCACCGGGTGTTTGTTCCCTTTGGAAGGCGAAGGGTGACCGGTTATGTCGTTGGCTTTCCTCCAGAACCAGGGGTGTCGGCAACTAGAGAAATTCATGGTCTGGTTGACGCAAAGCCTCTGCTCACTCCGGAGCAAGTGGAGCTTGCTCGCTGGATGGCGCAGCGATATCAGTGCTTGTTGATCGATGGGATCAGGGCGATGGTGCCTGCCGGCATTCATATTACCGCGGTAAGAGCACTCAGGCTCACCGACGCCGCTGCCGCCGGCGACATTCCCAAGGATATCGCCGATGGGGCAAACCAGCTGCTGGAGTATCTCAAGGAGCATCCCGATGGGATTGTCCATTCAGAGTTGGTCAACCAAGGTCCGGCCATTGCTGAATTGCTCCAGCGGGATCTGGTACGCTGGGACTATCTTTGGCTTGACCCTAAGGTGAAGCCGAAATTGGTTAATCGCTGCTGGTTGGCCGATGGGGTGGATGATGTAGAAGGGGTGATTGCCCAGCTGGCAGTAAAGGCTCCCAAGCAGGCCCAAGTGATGCGGGTTCTGGCCACCAACGATGGCCGGTATTCACCGACGGAATTGGCCCGACGGGCAGAAACCACCCATGCTACGGTAACGGCCTTGAAGAATAAAGGCCTGGTGAAAGTCACTCCCCAGGAGGAAAGGCGAGACCCTTACAGCCATCGTCACTTTCACCGTCCACCGGAAGTCACTCCCAACCCCTGGCAGCAACGGGCTTTGGAGGAACTCTTTGCCAGTTTGGATCAGAGCAAGGGACAGACCTTCCTCTTACACGGTGTCACCGGCAGTGGCAAGACCGAGGTGTATCTGCGCTTGATTGAAAGGGCGCTCCAACAAAGGAAGACAGCTATTTGTTTGGTACCGGAGATCTCCTTGACCCCACAGACAGTACGGCGCTTCAAGGAACGCTTTGGGACCGATGTGGCTGTCCTGCACAGCAGGCTTTCCTTGGGGGAGCGATACGATGAATGGCGACGAATTCGCAATCAACGGGTGCGGGTGGTGGTGGGCGCGCGGTCGGCTGTTTTCGCACCCCTTACCGATCTAGGGGTTATTGTTATCGATGAAGAACATGAAACCTCCTACAAACAGGAGGAAAGTCCTCGCTATCACGCCCGGGATGTAGCAATATTTCGGGCTCAGATCACAGGAGCTACGGTGGTTTTGGGCAGTGCCACCCCTAGCGTCGAATCCTATTGGCACAGTCAACAGGGAGCCTATACCCTGCTGGAGATGAGAGAGCGATTTGATGGTCGGCAGCTTCCTCCCGTTGAGATTGTTGACATGCGAGAGGAGATGAAGCAAGGGAATCGCAGCATGTTTAGCGCTAGGTTGCGCTCAGCTCTCGAGGCCTGCCTTGAAGAGGGCAATCAAGGGATTCTGCTGCTTAACCGGCGGGGCTTCGCTTCTTTTGTTTTGTGTCGTGAGTGCGGCGCGGTACTGGGTTGTCCCAATTGCCGGGTCTCTTTGACCTTGCATCACCTGGAAAACTCCGTTGTATGTCATTATTGTGGTCATCATGAGCTGCTTCCGAGCCATTGCCCAGAGTGTGGTGGCAAGTATCTGCGGCCCTTTGGCGCGGGGACGGAACGAGTCACCGCGGAATTGGCCAAGGAATTTCCCCAGGCTCGAATCCTGCGCATGGACGTAGATACCACTCGCACTAAGGGAGCCCATGAGCGGATCTTGGGTCAGTTTGAGCGCAGGCAAGCGGACTTTCTTGTCGGGACACAAATGATTGCCAAGGGTTTAGATTTTCCGGGAGTCAGTTTGGTCGGTGTGGTGACGGCGGACACTGCCTTGAACCTGCCGGATTTTCGTGCCGGCGAAAGAACCTTTCAGCTGCTCACTCAGGTCGCGGGAAGGGCTGGTCGGGGAGGTGTTCCCGGAGAAGTGGTGATACAAACCTACACACCGGATCACTACAGCATTATCGCGGCTGAAGGCCATGACTATGAGCTGTTTGTTCGCCAAGAGCTGGAGTTTAGGGAGCGACTGAACTATCCTCCCTTTACCCTGTTGGGGAGGGTCTTGGTCAGTGGTCCCGATGAAAGGCTGACGATGCAGCGAGCGGAGGAGATCGCCCAGCGCTGTCGGGGATGGGTGCAAGGTGGTCTGGGGGAAGGGGTCGAGATTTTAGGCCCGGCTCCAGCGCCTTTGTCGAAGCTTAAGGGACGTTACCGATGGCATGTGCTGGTGAAGCATCCCCGGCGCCCAGAGCTAGAGGATTTGTTTGACATGGTCAATAATGGGGCATACGATAGGGAGGAGAACCTCCGGGTATCCGTTGATATAGATCCGATATCTTTACTGTAATACTGGCTAGGTTTGCTAGCTAAGTTTGGAGAGGAGATGCAATATTTGGCTGTACTAGAAATTCGTGAGGATGGCGATCCAATTCTGCGCCAAGTGGCGAAACCCGTTGCTAAGATCACCAAGAGGCATCGGAAATTGATCAAGGACATGATCCAGACTATGCACGCCGCGGAAGGAATTGGACTGGCTGCTCCCCAAATTGGTATTTCCGAGCGGATCATTGTGGTGGACACCGGCGATGAGATTGTCGCCTTGTTCAACCCCGTCATCGATGAGATGAGCCAGGACCAGGATATTGACGTAGAGGGGTGTTTGAGCATCCCCGGTAAGCGCGGATATGTCCAGCGGGCTACGGAAATTGTCGTCTCGGGGTGGCAAGAAGATGGCAAGCCGGTACGCTATCGGGTCTCGGGATATCCCGCCAGAATTTTCCAACACGAGATTGATCATCTAGATGGAGTTCTATTTATCGATAAATTAGTTGAAGTGAAAGTTGAAGAGGATTCCGAAGGGGAGTGAGGTAATGCGGGCTGTATTTATGGGAACACCGGATTTTGCGGTGCCGTCGTTACAGGCATTGATGGAGCACCACGAAGTAGTCGGGGTAGTCACCCAGCCAGATCGTCCCGCCGGTCGTGGTCAGTCTGTACGGCAATCGCCGGTGAAAAGGTTAGCTGTTTCCCACAATATTCCGGTGCTACAGCCACAGCGGGTGGCTGACCCAGCGGTAGTGGAAGAGCTGAAAGCTCTGGCACCGGAGGTTATTGTAGTGGTTGCTTTCGGGCAGAAGATCCCACCTTCGATTCTATCCCTTCCCCCTTACGGTTGCATCAATGTCCATGGTTCTTTGCTTCCCAAGTATCGAGGGGCATCGCCCATTCACTGGGCTATCATCGATGGAAACAAAGAAACTGGGGTAACCACCATGCTGATGGATGAAGGGTGGGATACCGGAGATATTTTGCTGCAGGAAACGGTGGAGATCACCGGCGAGGACACCGCCGGAACTCTCCATGACAAGTTGGCAGTCCTTGGCGCCGATTTGCTGATTCGAACCTTGGCGGGCTTGGCCGATGGCACCGTTACCGCCAGGCCTCAGGATCATGATGAGGCAAATTATGTTTCAATGCTTCGCAAGGAAGATGGACTCATTGATTGGAATCAACCTGCCAACCGGATCCGTGATTTCGTCCGGGGTATGCAGCCCTGGCCCGGGGCCTTCTCCTACCTGGGAGATACGATGGTGAAGATTCTGCAGGTAGAGGTTGCTGATGATGGGGACGAGCTAGGCGAGGTGGAGAAGGGGACCATCGTCAAGGTTGACAACGGTGGAGTAGAGGTAGCGGCCGCCCCTGGATCTGTGAGACTGGTGACGGTGCAACCGGAAAATCGGAGTAAGATGTCGGGAGTGGACTTTGCTAACGGGTATCGCCTAGAGCCGGGACAAAGATTTAGGGCAGAGCGTCTCCCATAAGTAGGGTTGGGCAGAAACCATTGCAAACGGAGGTTCATAAAGTCGATAATGAATGGCAGTAGTGAGAAACTCTACCTAAAGCTTATGGCTGGAGTAGGTCTGGGCCTGGTCACTTTAGGGGCTCTCAGCCTCTTGGTTATGGTCCAGGACTTGCGGTGGGAGCAGCTGTTTGTGGGTTCGCTCTTCGTTGCCTTTGCGGTATTAGCCCTCATCGCCTTTGTTGGATTGATCGCGGTTGTCTATCTCTTGAGTCGTAGAGGCAGCTTTTCGGGCACCTTGTACAAAATAGCCAGTGGTGCGTTATACCTACTCTATCGGCCGGCGGTGGCATTAGGGAGACTATTGGCTGTGGACAGGGATAGTATCCGAGGGTCCTTTGTTCAGCTGCACAATCGGTTGGCAGAGCGGTTGCCGGTGCAGGTGTCTCCCGACAAGATTTTGCTCTTGGCCCCAATTTGCATGCAATGGGCCGATTGTCCTCGGAAGGTTACCGTAGATGTTACCAACTGTGTCCGTTGCGGTAAGTGTAGGGTAGGTAAGCTGCTGGACTTGAAGGATCGATATGGTGTCCATGTTGCTATCGCCACGGGAGGGACCCTTGCCCGCAAGTTGTTGAAAGATATAAGACCCAGAGCGGTGGTGGCCATTGCCTGTGAGCGGGATTTGGTCAGCGGATTGCAGGATACCCGCCCTCTCTTGGTGATCGGCGTTACCAATGAGCGCCCCAACGGGCCCTGCTATAACACAACGGTGAATCTGGAACTAGTGGAGCAGGCGATTCTTCGTTTAGCCGACAAGGTACCCAGTGATAAATATCACCGGGAAAGCGTAAGTGCTCGGTGACAAATTTGTAGGGAGTTTTCTGGGCACTTAGTATATAATTGTTTTTAGAGAGAACTCACAGGGAGAGATGAGAAGGAGGAGAGAAGATGTTTTTCCCATTCTATTTTGATCCTACGTTCCTGTTACTGATTCCGGGCATCATTCTAGCCCTTTATGCCCAAAGTAAGGTGCAAAGTACTTTTCAGAGGTACTCCCGGGTTCGCTCCATGTCAGGGTTAACGGGGGCACAGGTTGCTCGTACCTTGCTGGATCGCCATGGGCTTCACGATGTACCCGTGGAGTTGGTCGGTGGTCGTTTGACGGACCACTATGATCCCAGAAGTCGTGTGATGCGCCTTTCCCAGGAAGTTTACCAAAGCACTTCCTTGGCAGCCCTGGGGGTAGCAGCCCATGAAACTGGCCACGCCATCCAGCACGCCCAGAACTATGTGCCCTTGGGGATTCGCAATAACCTGTTTCCCATTGCCAGTATTGGTTCTCAGATGGCCTTTCCTTTGTTTTTTATCGGACTAATCTTTGCCAGTACTACTTTAATGAACATAGGGATCTGGTTCTTTATCGCAGCTTTGGCCTTTCAGGTGGTTACTTTGCCGGTAGAGTTCAATGCCAGTTACCGTGCCATTCAGCTGCTTAGCAGCACTGGCATTCTTACCAGTTCAGAGGTTCCTCAGGCCCGCCGGGTCTTGAATGCCGCGGCCTTGACCTATGTTGCCGCTGTGGCAATGGCGGCGCTACAGTTAGTGCGCCTCTTGCTGTTACGGGGAGCCAGAGACGATTAATCAGTGGTATGGCGGTGGTTTAGGATAGGATTCAAAGATCTATAGACAGCTAAGCAAAAGCGCCCAGATTCTGCTGGGCGCTTTTATTTATAATGGGAATTTTGGTAAATTTACCTAAGAGAGAAGGAATTTCTGACTAAAGAGGGAAAAGGCCTATACAGTATCAAAAGTCGCACAGAATTGCGACTTGCCAGATATTAGGTGCATGCTGCAAGGAGGTGAGTTTGTGCTAAAAATACTGATAGCGGACAATGATCTGGGTTTATGTAACACTTTAAGACAGTTTCTAGTAGAAGTTGCAGGAATGACTGTTGTCGGCATCGCTCCCGACGGCGAAGAGACTCTGGTGATGATTGAAGCCCACCAGCCCGATGTGGTGATCTTAGATGTGACAATGCCGCATCTAGATGGTATCGGGGTGTTGGAGAAATTAGACACTCTAAATTTGGAAAAAAGGCCTCGGATCATCGTGCTGACGGCCTTTGGCAGGGAGGATATCATTCGTCGTTTCACTGAGCTAGATGTCGATTATTTTATTGTCAAACCCTTCGATATGGAGGTCCTGGCGGAGAGAATTCGCCAATTCGCCGATGATGGCTCCTCGGGCACACAGCGGTCCTCGACCTCAACTCATCAATCCTATCGAACGAGCCAATCATACCGAAGTTTGGAGAAACAGGAACCGACTTGGCCTGGGGTACACAATCCTCCCTCGGAGCAGGATTGTGAGATCGCTGTGACAAGACTATTACATAATATGGGTATTCCTGCCCATTTTAAAGGCTACAACTACCTGCGGGATGCTGTGCTGTTATTAGTGCAGGACAACACTCTCCTAGGCGGTTCACTGACTAAGGAATTGTACCCGAAGCTTGCGGAGAAGTACAAGACCACCGCCGGTGGAGTGGAGGCTGCCATCAGAAATGCCGTGATCGCGGCATGGGAGCACGGTAACAGAGAATACCTGCAGGAACTCACCGGCTCTACCGCCAAGGGCAAATTCCCCACCAATTCCCTCATTATTGCAAAACTGGTGGATCGAATGCGCTTTCAATTAGTGGCCAATTGAGCCTGGTAGGTTGCCTGTGAAATAACAAAGGCCGACGATTTACTTGCGTAAGTAGACCATCGGTCTTTATTATTGGAAACAAAAAAGGAACTGTTACCTTAGGTAACAGTTCCCACTGGTCGGGGTACTCGGATTTGAACCGAGGGCCTCTTCGTCCCGAACGAAGCGCGCTACCAAACTGCGCCATACCCCGTAGCTATTAATGTCATCGACAAAAGAAAGTATATAGCATCAGCCCTTCCTTTGTCAACTGTTGTTTGTGGAAATGTATGTTGGAACGCAGTCTAGTTGGAGCTGTCCGGTGCAATGACTCTACAGGTTGGCTAGCTGCGCAGGTTTTTCCTAGTTAATTGAGAAGATATTTATGATCGGAGAACAAGCTGGGGTGACAGTCAAACTAGGCCCTTGGGTAGTCTGACTGTCCCCTTGTTTGATCGGGACTTCACGAGGGAAAATACTCACAGAAAATTGATTAGTTCAGTATTGACACCGAGGTGCTCGTCGGCAAACTGGTAGAATTTTTTCAAGGTCTTTCGTAAGCGTTTCTCATAGGTGGGTTTGGAGGCGGACATAGATAGGAATGAGTTCAAGTCTTCTTCCGTTGCATTGGCCAACAGGAATCGGGCGAAGCGACTGGCATCGCCTAGGTAATAGTACTCAGACTTGATACCTTGATCCAGTAGGTACTCTGTGTAGGCTGCTAAGAAGTGGACCTTGTTCCTTTTACCCACGGTGATCTTCCTTTCGGTGGGTTCTCTTTGCCCTTAGTCTGTACCGGACAAGGTGAGCCGATACGAACCAGAAGCTACAAGTAACATGGAGTGAGTGGTAATGGTGGACACTGGCAAGGCTGGCATTGACTACCAAGGGGCGATCGCGGGTTTGTCCCTGGGGGAATTAGAAGAACTGGTCCAGGGCTTAGGACACAAGGCCTTTCGAGCCAAGCAAATTTATCATTGGATTTATCAAAGGCAAGCCACAGGAATGGAGGAGATGACCAATCTTCCCCGGGCTTTGCGAGAACAATTGTCGGATTTCAGGTTTTGGCCTTGGAAAATTGTGATTAGACGTGGGTCGGTGGATGGCACCGTTAAGTTGCTTCTTGAGGCTATAGACGGCAGCCAAGTGGAGACCGTGGCAATTCCCGAGGGAAATAGGACCACTGTCTGCGTGTCGACCCAGGTTGGTTGTGCCATGGGGTGTACCTTTTGTGCTACCGGTCAGTTGGGTTTTGCCCGTAATTTGACGTCCCAGGAAATCCTGGGACAAGTTCTGTTGGCTAGGGCTGCAACGGGACGCCAAATTACCAATGTTGTGTATATGGGAATGGGTGAGCCGTTGCTAAATTACGATGCGGTGCTGGGGTCCATCGCTTTGCTCAACGATCCCCAGGGCTTGGCCATTGGCATGCGGCATATAACGATATCCACCTGTGGGATCGTTCCCGGCATCTATCGTCTGGCGAAGGAACGCTTACAGCTGGTGTTGGCGATTTCACTGCATTCTGCAGATCAAAGACGCAGGCAGGAGATGATGCCTGTAGCCAAGGCTTATCCGTTGCCGGAATTAATCGAAGCCTGTCGCTGTTATGTACAAGAGACGGGGCGCAGAATCACCTTTGAGTACACGCTAATTGCCGGTGTCAATGATTCCTTAGAGTCTGCTGCTCAGCTGGCTCAGTTGATCTCAGGTCTAGCCTGCCATGTCAATTTGATTCCGATCAACCCGGTGGGTGGTACCGGATTTTCTCGCAGCAAGGAAGGTAGTGTAGTTCGCTTTGCTCGCTACCTTGAGGAAGAAGGAGTCTCGGTTACGATTAGGAAAGAAAGAGGAACAGATATCGAGGCTGCCTGCGGTCAACTGCGTGGGTCACCAAGGTTGAACTAGTGGAGGCCATGGGTCGGAGGCTTGTGGGAGGTGAGCTATTATCGCCAGGTTGTTGCATCGAATAGAGGCTTGGCTGGAAGAGCTATTCTTTCGTTGGTTCCGTACTCCCAAGATACAGCCGGAGCCAATATTGCCTTCCGGTCCTCGGGAAGACGAATCACCGGCGAAGGTGGATTCAGTTACTGGGCTGTACCGGATCGGGCAGGAAAGGACCGCTGTTCGGGCCGGGGGGGATGATCACCAAGACCAGCCCACACAGCGGTGGAAAAGACCCCAGCTACCCGCTAAGATTACTTTCACTGTAGTGGTAGGCAAATATCCCGGTCAGAGGTATAATGTGTCTGGCGAAGCCGTGATTGGACGGGATGAGGCCGCGGACATTTTTTTGGCGGACCCAACGGTGTCGCAACGTCATGCTCGAGTGGTTTTCCGGGACGGACAGTATTTTATAGAAGACTTAGATAGTACCAATGGTACAGTAGTTAACGGCCAGAGGGTGGAGAGCAGGATGTTGCAGTCCGGTGACCGGGTGAAGATAGGTTTGACGGAGCTGGTGGTGACGGTACTGTCCTGACTTTCCTTCAGCAAAGGAGTGGGGATAATGCCCCCCATTTGGCAGAAACTAGGACAGCTAGTGGTCCTAGGGGGAATGTTTTGGTTCATTGTCCAGGTGGTTCGTAGTGGGTTTAGCCAACTTGAAGAAGTAGTTGACGCCGATGAAGCTCAAATCATCGGCGGGGAGTTGGAGGAGGAGACCGGCAGCATCGGCCATCTGTGGCCCGAGAGCAGAATCCAGTTTATCGGAGACGAGATCAGAATCGGACGGGATCCCGAGAACCAAGTGGTGTTGCGAGATCGCTTTGCTTCGGGCTTTCATGCCAGGATCCTGCGGCGCAATCATCGCTATTATATCGAAGATGCCGGCAGTACCAATCATACCTTTGTCAATGGGGAAAGGGTCAGGTCTTTACGAGCTTTAGCTGATGGCGATGTGATCAAGGTGGGGGAGACTATCCTACGGTTTTCCTACCGGGAGTATCGGTCGCAAGGGATTGAGCCTTAGATTAAGGTGTTAAACGGGGAGTGCAAGCGTTAGATGAGAATTGGTGCCAGGTCTGACGTCGGAAAAGTAAGACGGGTTAATCAAGACGTGGGTTTTTTCGATGAGGTGCTCGGCTTGTTTATTGTTGCCGATGGGATGGGAGGCCACAACGGCGGTGAGATAGCCAGTCAGACTGCCGTCGATGCCCTGGTGGGTTACGATTGGGACTTGGTACATTCCCTTGCCGACCTTGAACGTCCGATTGCCCTGGCTAACCAGGCCGTCTGGCAGGCAGCGCAGGCAAAGCCGCAGCTAAGGGGCATGGGAACAACGGTGACATTGGCCAAGGTAGTCGACCAGAGGGTGTTGATTGGTCACGTCGGTGACTCTCGGGCCTATTTGGTTAGTCATCGGGGCGAGGGAAAACAGCTCACTAATGATCACTCAGTAGTGGGACAACTAGTCAGAGATGGATGTCTCACTGAAGGTGACGCTCGTCGCCATCCCCACCGAAACGTCCTAACCAAGGCCTTGGGTACCCAGCCCAATCTGACGGTTGACCTGTCAACGGTGGAGCCTGGCCCAGGGGATGTGATCCTGCTGTGCACCGATGGTCTCGTGGATGTGGTATCTACGGCAGAAGTTTTTGCGATTATCCATCAGTCCCCTGACCTACAAGAGGCAGCGGACCGATTGGTTGACTTAGCCAATGAGCGGGGTGGCCAGGATAATATTACGGTAGTTGCCTTTGGATTGGATTAGCCGCCGGTGGGAGAAGACAAGGGGATGGTGCTGGTAGATGATAACCGTCGGGGAGCGGAATAAAGAACTGGTCTTTCTCGGTGAGATTACCCTTCTGCTGTGCGCCGGATGTCTGTTGATGGCATGGAATACAGGGCAGTCCTGGTGGTCAGCAACTTGGCCAATCCTGTTGCTTTGTGCCGGCGCCTTGGCAGTCCATGGCTTTTTTCGGATTATTGGGTACCGGGCCGGAGGTGCTTTCTTGCCCTTGGTTGTTGCCTTAAATGGGATTGGACTACTGACCCTGCAGTCCGTCGCTCCTGCTTTGGTTATCAGGCAAACATTGTTTGGGATCTTGGGATTGGCCCTTTGGTGTGGGTTGGCCTTGAGCGAGATTTGGCAACAGCTGCGTCACCTTAGATATATCTGCGGCGTAGGCACCTTGGTATTGCTGGTGGTAACGGCCCTGTGGGGAGAGCGGGTGGGTGGTGCTAAAGCCTGGCTAAACATTGGGGGTTTGCAGTTTCAGCCTTCCGAGCCGGGAAAGCTGTTGTTGGTTGTTTTCTTAGCTGGGATTTTGGTGGATTTGACTAAAGCCCGTGCTACACCGACCCAGAGTTCTCGGAAGGAAGCCAATGTTTTTCCCTATTTAGGTCCTGCGGTGGCGGTGTGGACCATAGCGATGTTAACCCTGGTGGCCCAGAGGGATTTGGGAGCCGCGATTTTGTTTACTGGCATCCTGGTCCTGATGCTGGTTACAGCTTTAGGAAGCTGGTGGTACTTGGCATGGGCGGCTCTTGCGGGACTGGCCGGTAGCTGGGCTGCGGTCCGATTTTTTGATCATGTCAAGGTGCGGTTTAGTACCTGGATTAACCCCTGGATCGATCCCACAGGAAGAGGGTACCAGCTGATCCAGGGCCTTTACGGCCTCGCAGCGGGGGGAATTACCGGTGTAGGTCCAGGTCGTGGCATGGCCCACGTGGTGCCGGCCGTAGGAACAGACTTCATCTTGGTGGCTATCGCGGAAGAATGGGGTTTGGCGGGTATTCTGGTCCTGTTGTGTTGCTTCCTATTGCTGCTGTGGCAGGGTCTCCACACTGCCTTAACCACGGAATCTGAGTTTGGACGTCTGTTGGCTGTGGGTCTAGCGGGAATGTTGTGGCTGCAAGTCATTCTCGTTGGAGGTGGCATCACCCGCCTGATTCCCTTGACGGGAATCACTACGCCCTTTGTCAGTTATGGAGGTACTTCTCTGGTTACCAACTACGCAGTGGTGGGGCTGCTGGCTAACATTTCCCATAGTGCAGCCCTGGATGGAGAGTCAACGGCTTCCCCGGAGCGGAAGGCAGAGATGGTTTATGGGTAAGAACAAAAGGGTGATCCTAAAGGTTGCCAAACTGATGACCTGTGGCGTACTGCTGATCATGCTGCCCTTTGTGTATTGGCAGATTTTGGCGGCACCTCGCCTCAACGAAAACCCCGGTAATCCCCGTCATACCGCCCATAGACTGAGGGTGCAGAGGGGAGGAATCTACGCTCGAGGTGGAGAAGTTATCGCTCGCAGTAATAGAGAAGGAGAAGTGTATCTGAGGGATTATCCGGTTCTCTTGCCGGGCCTAGCTCCTACCATCGGTTACTTTTCTTCCCGGTATGGCCTTTCTGGTCTGGAGGCATCTCTGAACCAGGAGCTTTCCGGTGCAAAGGAGCAACAAACCCTTAGAGGGTGGTGGCGGGCTGAAGCTTTGGGAGAAAGCTTGCCCGGCCAGGATGTGTATACTACTATCGATTTAGGGATTCAGGCTGCAGCCGAGGCGGCACTGGGTGGCAGAGCCGGAGCGGTGGTGGCCTTAGCGCCAGAGACCGGAGAGATTCTGGCGATGGTATCCGGTCCTGGCTTTGATCTGAGGCAAGTGGACAAGACCTGGGAAGACTTGGTGGAACATCCCGACAGTCCCTTCCTAAACCGCCCGATCCAAGGATTATATCCACCGGGTTCAGCCTTCAAAATCCTGATTTTAGCCGCGGCACTGGAGAGTGGTGCCATTGGTTTTGGTTATACCTTCAACGATCAGGGAAAAATTACCGTCTCAGGACATGAGATTGAAAACTATGGCGGGAAGGCCTATGGCCACCTGGACCTATATTCGGCCTTAGCAGTTTCTTCCAATGTGGCCTTTGTCGAAATCGGTCAGAAGCTGGGCGAGGAAGGGCTCCGCTCCGCGGCGGAAGGGTTTGGAATTGGTCGAGATTTGAATCTGCGGTTGCCCTATCGCTCCGGGCGACTGGCACCAGACAAGATGAGCCCTACAGAGCTAGCCGAGGAGAGTATCGGACAGGGAAAGCTTTTGGTTACTCCCTTGGAAATGGCTTTGATCACTGCAGTGATCGCCAATCAGGGAGGCTTGCCGGAACCGATTTTGGTCAAGGCTATCAGGGATTCCGCCGGCAATTTGGTTTATTTTCATCGGCCCAAGATGATTGGCTATCCCATCTCTCGACAGGTGGCTAATTTTGTGCGAGAGGCAATGGTGAAGGTGGTTAAGGATGGTACTGGAAAGGCCGCTGCGGTTCCTAACCTAGAGGTGGCCGGAAAGACCGGTACAGCGGAAAATCCCCATGGACGGTCCCATGGTTGGTTTGTCGGGTTTGCTCCCGCCTATGATCCAGAGATTTTGGTAGCGGTGATTGTGGAAAATGGGGGCGGCGGGGGGACTGTGGCTGCTCCGATTGCCCGCCGAGTGATTGAGGCAGCACTAAGCTCCTCCCATTAAGCAGCAGACGGGGAACGGTATGAGGTGACGAATTTGCTGGGGAAGGTCCTTTCGAATCGATACAAGATACTAGAGAAAGTTGGCGCAGGCGGCATGGCCTTGGTTTACAAAGCGAAGGATATGCTCCTGGGTCGTCTTGTCGCGGTTAAGGTGCTGCGGGAGCAGTACGCCGGTGATCGGGAATTCGTCGAGCGCTTTCGCCGGGAAGCCCAAGCCGCTGCCAGTCTGTCCCATGCCAACGTAGTCAACATCTACGATGTGGGTCAGGAAGATGACGTGTATTTTATTGTCATGGAGTATGTGGAAGGCCGTAACCTCAAGGACATCATTCGCCGGCAATCGATTCCCTTGGGCACTGCTGTCCATATTGCCCAGCAAGTGGCCATGGCCCTGGAGCACGCACATCGTCATCATTTGGTCCACCGGGACATTAAGCCCCATAACATAATTATCACCGAAGATAATCAGGTCAAGGTAACGGATTTTGGTATCGCTTTGGCAGCAAGTTATTCTGAATTGACTCAGACTGGTTTTGTGATGGGAACTGCCCAATACTTTTCCCCGGAGCAGGCCAGAGGCGGGATGGCGACAAAGCAGTCGGACCTATACTCCCTGGGTGTGTTGTTATATGAAATGCTCACGGGAACCTTGCCCTTTACTGGGGATACGCCGGTAGCCATCGCCCTGCAACACGTACAGGAGCCGATCAAACCTCCTCGGCAGCTGAATCCCAGTATTCCGCGGGAACTAGACAGAATCGTTGTCAAGGCGTTGGCCAAGGATCTAAAGGAGCGCTATCAGACTGCTTCCGAGATGCTGCAAGATCTGCAAAGGGTGGCAGAATCCTTGACCACTACTGGCAGACACCCGGGAATGGCGTCACCGGAAGTGGAGGCCACTACCTTGATTGAGTCCGTTGCCGAGACCACTGGTCGCACGATGATCCATAGGTTGGGCGATGAAACCAAGGCCCAGACGCGGATCAGGGACGAGGAACCACCAAAGGAGACACGACCAGTGCGTCGCAAGGGGCGGGTGCGTTCGATTGTCCTGCTGTCCCTATTGTTTATTGGGCTGTTGATCTGGGGCGCCACCAAGATTCCCCAGTTGATTTTTCCCGAAGAGGTAGTTGTGCCCAACGTCGTCGGAAGGACGCAGAACGAGGCCCGGGAGTTGTTGGAAAGGCATGGACTGAAGCTTGCGGTGGAACGAGAGGTTTACAGTACCGAGGCTCCCGCGGGACAGGTTCTCAACCAGGATCCCAGTCCTAATCGACGGATTAAGATGTATCGCACGGTGTTTGTCACTGTGAGCAAAGGACCTAGAATGGTGGAAGTGCCTTCGCTAGTGGGATTAACGGTGCGGGATGCTCGCTTGCGCATTACGCAGGCGGGGCTAGTGGTGGGCATTGAAACTCCTGTGGTTGGGGTTGAGGCGCCCTTGGATCAGGTGATTGCCCAAGAACCCCAGGCCGGCTCCTATCTCGAGGAGGGCTCGGCGGTAAACATCAGTGTCAGTAGTGAGAGAGTTACTACAGGTAATTTAACCCTTCCGGATTTTCGGAACATGACCTTGGAGGCCAGCAAGGAGCGTCTGGCTGAATTGGGACTGGTCCTGGGTAACGCTTGGGGCGATACCTCAATATCGATTCCCCGGTGGCACATAATTTCTCAAAACCCGGCGCCGGGAACCACCGTTGCCCCGGGAGATACCGTGGATTTTGTCTATAGCTTAGGTCGTCCCGGTACCCAGCTCCACGAGGATCAGGGCCACGGGATCGAAGAACCCGATGACGAAGACCGGGATGAGGAGCCGGGGCAAGGGGCCGTTGAAGAAGCACCACAAGAGCCTGAACTGCCCATAGAACCCAGTGGTAGGGAGGATGAACAGCTGCCTCCCCAGGATCAGATCGGTGAGCCAGAGCCCCAGCAGCCGGAAACTGAGGCTGAGGAGGAGCTCGAGGCAAGGGAAACCACTGGCGGTGAACCTTCTTTCCAACAGGCTGAAGTACAGGTTGTAATCCCGCCGGGACCAGACACCGAGGTTGTCATCCTGGTGATCGATGACTTGGGAGCCAGGGAGGCCTATCGTGGTGTGCATAAGGGTGGCAGTGTGGTCACTCGCCAGGTCAGTGGCCAAGGTGGCGACGCGAGAATCCAGGTTTACATCGGCAATCGACTGGTATCGGAGCAGGCATTTCCGTAAGAGGGTGAGGTGATTGTTTGCCCAAGGGCGTCATACTAAAAGGTGTTGGCGGTTTCTATTCAGTGCTAATTGACGGCGAAGATGAGGTAGTGGTATGTCGCCTTCGGGGTCGCCTACGCCTGGGTGAGCGGCGAGTATTGCCGGGAGATCGGGTCGAGGTATCCCTGGAGGATGGGGAGGAGGGGGTCGTTGAGGAGATTCTCCCTCGTCACTCCGAAATGATTCGGCCCCCTGTGGCTAACGTCGACCAAGTGGTGGTTGTTCAATCGGTGGCCCAGCCGGATCCCTCGCCGACCCTAATCGATCGGTTGGTGGTACTGGCAGAGGATTCCCATCTCGGGGTTATCCTGGTGTTTAACAAGGTAGATCAAGGGTTGACCGATGAGGCTCGACGCTTAGTTGACATCTACTGGTCGATAGGCTATCCTGTGCTTTTGACCAGTGCCAAGAGTAAAGAAGGAGTGGAAGAACTCACCGATGCCCTGGTCGGCAAGATTTCTATGCTCGCTGGGTTGTCTGGAGTGGGTAAGTCGTCGGTGATTAACGCCATCCTGCCCGGGGCGAATCTGACGACCGGTAGTGTGAGTGAGCGGTTAGGCAGAGGCCGGCATACCACTCGTCACGTGGAGTTGCTTCCCTTGCCCAAGGGTGGACTCTTGGCGGATACTCCGGGATTCAGTCAATTGCAACTGCCGGAGATGGAACGAGCCCGGCTCCAAGAACTGTTCATTGAGTTTGGTAAGTATGCACCCCAGTGTCGATTCTCTGGGTGCCTTCACTACAAGGAACCGGATTGCGCTGTGCGGGAGGCGGTGGCGCAACATCACATAGCCGAGAGTCGTTATGCTAACTATGTGACTCTGCTGGAGGAGTTAATCGAATATGAAGAAAACAGATACTAACTCAGATAATGCTTCGAGGGGGACCGATGTCAAAATCGCCCCCTCTTTGCTGGCTGCGGATTTTATGCGGCTCGGAGAAGAGATCGCATCGGTGTCTGCAGCGGACATGTTACATATTGATGTGATGGATGGACACTTTGTTCCCAACATCACCTTCGGTCCAGGAGTTGTAGAGGCCATTGGCAAGTTTACGGATCAGCCCCTGGATGTACACCTGATGATTGCCGATCCCGATCGTTATGTTGAGGATTTTGTTAAGGCCGGTGCCACTGCCTTGACTCTGTCAGCGGAAGCCTGCATTCATCTGCACCGCTCTGTGGGATTGGTCAAGGCTCTGGGCGTTAGGGTTGGCGTTGCCCTAAACCCGGCAACACCCTTGGACGTCCTGGAGTATATCCTGGAGGACCTTGATCAGGTGCTGATCATGACCGTCAATCCTGGCTTTGGGGGCCAGAAGTTTATCCCTGGGATGGTTTCCAAGATTAGGGCATTGCGGAGAATAATTATGGAGCGGAAGCTGCAGGTGGACATTCAGGTCGATGGGGGAATTGACCTGGTGTCAGCTCCATTGGTGGTTGAAGCGGGAGCCAACATATTGGTAGCAGGTTCCTCGATTTTCCGCAGCGCCCATCGGGATCGCACCATTGCTGATCTGCGTTTCGCCTGTCAAGGGAACCAGTAACAAGAAAGCGCTGCTAGTAACGCTCGGCGGAGGACGAGAAGTCCAGCCGAGCATTTTTTTGCGAAAAAAAGTAAAATTCCGCTTGACTATGTACGGCGCACCGAGTATAATGTGGTTGAACCCAGAAGAAGAGAGGTCGAAGGCGATGGCAAGAATAAAGGTCTCTGCAGCCTCGCTGTTGCTGGACCAAGGGGGGCAAAGTGTTGCTGAATACGCCTTGCTTCTGGCTGTGGTGGCAATTCCCTTTGTCTTGTGGTCGGAGAAGATGAAGGGGGTACTACTGAAGATGTGTGACCGCATGATTCTAGAGCTGATTTACTACGTTAATGTGTTCTAGTTAAATACAGATTTACTTTGCCAATAAGGGTGCTAGTTCACGGGGAAAGGGGGTAGGATGATGCGAGCATTTCTCCGAGAACTGTGGCAGGACGAAAGCGGACAAAGCATGGCCGAGTACGGACTGCTGACGGCACTGATTGCTGTAGTGGGTCTGGGGGCCGTCCGCGTTCTGGGAAGCAGTATATCGGGGAAGTTCCTTCAGTTAGCTGAAACCATCGGCGGTTGACGATGGCGTAAGTTGATACTTAGTTGGGTTGTTGACTATCTAACAAAAATCAAAAAATCACATAACTCTCGAAGGGCATGGCTGGTGTGTTAACCTGGGGCATGGAGCAACGGTATTCGGCACCCTTTTGGAGGGGCAGGGCCATTGGCTTTGCCCCTTTTTCCATCCCTGGAGAGTTCGGGAGTGAGGCAGGTGGTTTCGATGGACTATGGCTGTTGACCCTGGGGTTTTTGGTCATCGTCGCGTATACTGACTGGCGGTATCGGCGGATCTACAATGGGGTCCTAGCTCCGGTGCTCATACTGGGGCTGGTGCTGAACCTTGCCGATGGTGGCTGGCTGGCAGGCTTTGGGGCCTTGGTTCGAGGCTTTGTCCTGGCCTTGCCCTTCTGTGTGGTGTATCGCTGGGGAGGCATCGGAGGAGGCGATGTCAAGCTCCTGGCTTGCTTGGGTGTGTTGGTGCCACTAGAAGTTGCTCTGCGGATTGCGGTATGGGGTGCCATAGTCTCCGGCATCCATGTGCTGATAATTGCCCGGCAACGGGGCCAGGTGAAACAGTTATTGCGACGGATGGCATCCTGCGCCTTGGGTATGGAAGGCCAGGTGTTGGGAATTAGTGTTCCCCTGGGATTCTGGATCAGCTTGTGTGGGATTATCATCCTTAGTCTTCAGGGGGTATCACGCTAACGGAGGTGGCAATTGCTGTGTACGGTTGGCGCTCGGAAGAGGGAGTGGGAGTGCTGGAGTTCGTGATTGCCTTGCCGGTAGTGATGTTAGTCCTGTGGGGAGGATTTGCCATGAGTTTGCATCTGCTGGATGGGATGCTGGTCAAGTACGGTGCCTACGAGGAGGCCCGCCGAGCAGTGTTACACAATCCATCCTCAAGTTATCTACTTCCTGTAGCGAGAGTGATCAACGGTTGGGGCTCGGGAGTTCGCGGTCTGATCTTGACGGGATCGGTAAAGAAGCAGGGCAAGGACATTGTGGTCACCGTCACTCGTACGCAGCCCTGGTTACTCAGCACCGTCAAGCGAGTTTTCTCAGGCCAAATGAGTTGGTTTGGTCTGCAGCTGTCCATGGTAGAGGATGCTACGGGACAGAGTCAGGTCACCTATTCGCTGCCCCAGGAAAACGCCAGAATGTATTCTAGCAACATCTTCGGTCGGTTCTTCGAGTCCATCCCCGGGTTAAGGCATTTGGGACGGTTTTTCCTATGATTAGCAAGATCATTACAGCTAAAGATGGGCAAGTGATGGTGATGGCCGCGGTGGCAGTGGCGGTACTGATGCTGGCCACGGTGATGGTGTACTATCTCGGGGAGACCATGGTCGCTAAGATTCGGCTAGCCAATGCCGTGGACGCCAGTGCCCAAGCCGGCGGAGCCTGTCTAGCTTCTTGTTTGAACTTAGTAGTGCAGCTTAATTGGGCCCGTGTTTCGGCCACCGAACCTGCCCACAGGGAGATGGCGAAACAAGCGCAGATCATGGTAGTCGCCAGCGCTCCTGTCCTGGCCATTCTCGTCGCGACGGAAACAGGGCTTCGCAATGGAGCCGCGGTGGTAGTGCCGTTGAATTTCCTCGGAGGGGTGGCGATGCCGGATCTTGAGGTGAGAGAGCCGAAAAAGCGTTGGTGGATGTTTTGGAAGGAGTACATGGTGGACGCCCAGCGACGAACTCATAACTTACCCTACGGCAAGCGGTTCATAATTATGGGTGGGGCTGCGGTTAGACAACCTTTACCCCTGCTTAGTAAGTTGAGGGACAAGTCCGATAGGGGTGGGGTGATGGTGGCAATCTCGGAGTCAGCGGTCCACGGTAGCGGCTTGGTTTGGCCTGACTTCAAGGCGAGCCTGGTCAAATTCCATGCCGGTGGCATTGGGGAGGGGGTGGACTGGGTGAGGAATTATTTCGGCGAGAAGCTCAATCAGGAGAACAAGGAGAAGGACAAAGAAAAAGATTAGCCCTGGGCATGACAATTTCAGCAACAAAGGGGAGAGGGCTCTTGTTGAGTCTGAGGGCAGGGAGCGAGAATGGACAGGCCTTGGTTGAAATGGCCATAGTGTTGCCGCTGCTGCTGTTTGTCATCTTTGCGATGATTCAGTTTGGTGCCATTGTCCACACCAAGATTCTGATGGCGATGGCAGCTAGACAAGGTATTCGGTTGGTGGCTAGCCGGACCGCGGGTGAGGCCGTTAGCCAGGTCGAGAACTTCCTCAACAGTAATTCTGCGTTGCCGGGACTGCACTACGAAGTGGTGTGCAGACGAACTCTTTCAATGGATCGGGTGGTGATATCTTGCGACTTTCCCGTTATGCCCATGTTTCAGCATTTACTGGGAGAAAAGGTAGCTCTCCGGGAAGAAATGAAATCCGACGCTTATGGTGTTCCATTGCTCGGTACCTTGGTAGACTTATTTTCCCGCTGGGGATAGCTTTGTGCTTAACCTTCGAGGCACTCATGGCAGCACCCTTAGGCGTGGACTTACCTCACCCCGATGGGATGCTTTTCTCGGTGGGTGGCTGGTTTTTCGAGGATGATGTCTGGCGATATGAGTTGTGGATGCCCATGACCATACCGGCAGAAAGGGCGGCCCGCCATTGGCGAAACCACTTTTCCCGTGGAGCACTGCGGGTAGAAGCCTATGATTGGGTGGAGGAGAATGCGGAATACATTTACGAGCAAGCAAAAAAGGATCCCTATCTGACCGAGCCGCTGTCTCTGGAAGAGGCGAAGGAAGTAATGCGTTACATAGTGGTGGACTCCCGGCGGGCTAAGGGGCCTGGATACACCATTGAATGGCAGGTGTATGCCAATCCGGATCACGACCCGAAACTGCGGGCCATACTCCCGCCGGATAGCTACCCCGACTACGACGATGTCGATGACGATGATAAGATTGTCTCCTTGGTAAAGACGGTCATTGCCGGAAATGGTACCCATCTGACTCCACCGCAAGAGTACCTGCAGAGGTTGGTGCTGCCTATCTATCCACGGGGCTCTGACGTGCTAAAAATCGTTTTAGACCGCGTCGAGGGACCTCCCAACCGGAGTGGGTTTCTGAACGAAGCAACCTTAGTCATGATGAAGTCTGGAGATAGTTTTGCGGCTGTCACTCATTGGTATCGGCAACGATTGGCTCAAGAGGGTTGGGTGGGGCTTCCCTTCCTGAATCCTGAACTCCTCAAGGATGCGGCAACACGGCTGAAGGACATGGGGCATGGCTTTAACCAGATATTCGGGGGGGACCGGGAGGTACTTAAATCGCTGGGGGAAATTACCGACTTCGATTTTGGCGTCTACTTCCGGGAGCGCCACGTGTGTTTTCTTGGGGCAATCAGCGGTCCAGAAGGAACGGTGATTATGGGCTATACCTTTGCCGGGCCTGAGATTGACATCAGAGATGAGTTGCCATGGCCTCTTCCCTTCTGATCCGCGGAATTCCGTCCTACCTACGAAAACCCTGGGTAGCGGGAGTGTTGGCTCTGGTCTTTGCGGTTATGCTCTACTTTTACCTGGCTCAGCTGGAGTCGACGGGAGAAGGGGTGGTAGCTCGGGTTGCAGTGTTGGTCGAGGATGTGGCCGCGGGGACTACAATCACCGGGGATCACATCCTCTTGGAGACTCGGCCGGTGGCGCAATTGCCCCTGGGCTGGATCGATGGATTGGTGGTAGCAGGGATGATTACCGCCACCGACTTGTCGGCGGGTTCGGTGCTCACCAGAGACCATCTAGAATTTGCTGCCCATGAGGATGACCAGCGGGAGGGGGATTCCTCCGGTTTGCCAGGAGGTAAGCATTTTGTCGTTTCTGTTCCGACCCGCCAGGCCCGTCATCTCCAGCGGGGACAGTTGGTGGATATCATCGGGATCTTCCCCGCCCGGATCGATGCTTCGGAGCAGAGTGTAGTGATTGCCAGTCAAGTCGAGGTAGTCGATGTGTTAGGCAGTGACTACGGTGAGGGGGCGCCTTTGTCTTATCCTGGCCTTTCGGAGACCACTCAGCTGGTTCTGTCGGTGGATGATGTTACCGTCCATCGCTTGGCACTGGCCGACGCCTTTGGTCAGCTGCGGGTAGTTTCCTTGGGATCAGCCGCTGATTCCCTAGCCGGGAGGGTGACTTCGGCGATAACCCTGGAGTCACTGCTCCAGTTAGACGGGACCCCAGCAGTGCCATCGCAGAAAGAAGAGGCAAGAAGGGGAGGGAGACATGATATTACCGTCATCCGGGGTTCTCAGGTCTTCGTTGTGGAGACTGATTAGTTGTCTCAGTCTCTTGATAGCGATTGCCGGCAGCTGGGCGGAAGCCAGTAGTCTGCCAGGAGAAATTGAGCTCATCGTCGGTGAGTCCCAGGTCTTTCCTGTGCCGGGGTTGACCACCGTGGCTGTCGGCGATGAGACTGTAGCCGATGTGGTGGTGTCTGGACGGGATGAGTTCCTTCTCAATGGCAAGGGCTTTGGGTCAACGACATTGGTTGTCTGGACGGGGGATGATCGGATAAGTTCCCGGGTCAATGTCTTACCCAAGCCCCGCCCGTCGCTGGAGGAACTGATGCAAGTAGTTGGCTCAGATTGTCAGTTTACATGGGTAGGCACTACCTTGATTGTCTCCGGGGAAGTCGATCAGTCAAGTCGCTCGATGCTGGAAAAAGCCTTACAAACCCTGTGGCCCGATACACTGGACTTAACCGTTACCAAGGCAACTACGGCAGAATCCAGTTATGCCGCGGCGGAAGGGGCCTTTGCCCGGCTGACCAGCTCCTTGTTTCCCCAGCTAGAGTTCCAGCGGGCTGAGAATGTCTTGTTGATCCGCGGCACGGTAGCTGTGGCCGAGGATATCCCTGCACTCAAGGAGCTGGCCACTCACCTGGGATTGACCCCCGTCATGATGGTGGCGGTAGAGGATCAAAGCTGGCAAGAGGCACTGCGGCTTCCCGTTGAGCTGGGTCTTGCTCGGGCTTGGGTTCAGCGGGTGGGCAACTTGCTAGTTCTCCGGGGGGCTGTAGATAGCGAAGCGGAAAGGATGGCCCTGCGCAAGGCCGCGGAGCAATATGGTCCTGTAGTAGACGGTGTTGAAGTTGCCCCGGCTAGGATCTGGCAGTTGGGAAAGAATCGGGAGTTAGATCACCAGCGCCAGGAAGGCGGTATCGATTTGTCCCGCCTGTCCCGGATTCTGGCGATGCCGGAGGTAAAGCTCGAGGTAGTGGATGAAGGCCTGTTACTGTATGGTCAGGTTAGCTGCCCGGAACGGGCAGAGGTGGCGGAGAAGATCGCCGCTGCCTTTGCGCCGAAGGTGATTAATGGTCTGTTGGTGCAATCGCCCAAGGAGCCAAGGATAGACCAAAGGTCAATTGTCAAGACACTGAATCGAATTATCCAGACCTGGGGGTATGAGCAAGTAGTTGTGGAGCCCCTGGACTCAGCCGTCATCTTGCTGGGTACCGTTTCCAGAGAGGGACAGCGGGAGCGATTGCAGCAGCTGGTCGATGTCCTAGACTACCCTGTCATTAATGCCGTTGGGGTGCAAAATAAAGCCCTGAAAGCAGGCTTACCTCTTGAGCAGCTATTGGCAGAAACTGGCGTTGAGGTCTTGTACCTTGAGGGGGGCGAGGTCCTGGCCATGGGGCAGGTCTCCCGGGCCACCTACGACCACGTCGCCAAGGTGATCTCCAACCTTCATCCCCAGTGGCTTGATGCCCTATCCGTTGTCAGCGATGGCATCGACCAGAGGGTTCAGGAGTATCTAAATGGCGTTCTTCCACAAGGAGTAGAGGCGGCCTATGTCGATGACATGGTGTTATTGTCGGGACAGTGCTCCCAGGCGGAAAGGGATAGGATCCTATCCTTAGCAGAAGAGTTGGTTCCCAAAGTGGTTAGTGCCATTCAGGTGTCTGCGGTGAAGCCTCAGATTCAGGTCCAGGTCAGGGTGGTGGAAATTGAGGACACCAGCCTGCGAGAGCTTGGAGTCAACTGGTTTGCTACCTCCGATAGTGCCCCTCCATCTTCTTGGGCGCTACAGGTTGCCGAGGGAGAGTTGGCGGTTAGTGTTCCCCTAACTTTAGGTAACAGAGAACTGACGGCCAGCCTCACCTCTCTGGCAGCAGAGGGTAAAGTACGTACCCTGGCGGCTCCTACCTTGGTCTTTACCTCCGGTGAAACTGCAAGTTTTCTCGCCGGAGGAGAAATTCCTCTTCCTGTTAAGGCGGAAGAAGAGACTGTCATTGAATGGCGGGACTATGGAGTCAAGCTCAGTGTTTCTGGAGAACTGGTTGGGGACAAAATATGTGTCCAGCTTGAACCAGAAGTTAGTCTCCTGGACTGGAACAATGCCGTAGTCATCGATGGAGTGCAAATTCCAGCGGTCAGAGTCCGCAAGGCACAGACTCAGGTGTTTATGGATAGCGGTCAGTCCCTTGTCATTGGTGGATTGTTGGGAGAAGAGCAGCGGAAAATGATCAGCAAAGTACCATTGTTGGGGAGTTTGCCCATCTTGGGACAGCTATTTCGCTCTGAGCAGTATCAATCGAGTCAGTCAGATTTGGTTATCATCTTGACTCCCAGTATCACTGGTCCGTAGGAAAGCTAGGCAGAGCTACAAATTGCCGGAGGTGACAGTGTTGACCTTGGGAAGGATTATCGGCTGGCTGGGGGCTAAGGGTGGAGTGGGCACTACCACTCTGGCCGCAGGCTTCGCGGGACTCTTGTGCGATCACAGCGATGAAGCAGTTTGCATCTTGTCCTTGAACTGGGATCCCGGTAAGACCATGGAGGCAGTTCTGGGAATCAAAGTAGGTCGTTCGGTAACGGAGTGTTGGCAGGATCAAAGTCTATGGCAAACGCAAGCCATTGCCGATTATATGGTAACCGCTGCCGATGGGAAGATTCATCATCTGTCAGGCCCGGCAGACGAGGTTGTCTGGCAGCAAACAACCTGCGCCGATGTGGAAAAGCTGATCCACTTGCTTAGTCAAATTTACCCCTACATAGTCCTAGATCTCGGCCACGAGTTGAGTTTGCCGATCATGTCTGCCCTAAGTTTGACCGATCGATTGGCCCTGGTTACGACCCCGAGCCCCCTGTCACTGCGGGCAGCAGCTCTACAGCTGCAGGAATTGACGGCCGGAGGTGTGGGTCCCATCACTTGCGTGGTCAATCGAGTTCCCGAGTCCACCGCGTCGGAGGTGGCGGCTCAGGTGAAAAGGGTGTTGGAGGTGGAATCCCTTGAGGTTGCCAATGAAGATGAAGACCTGCTGGCCACTGCTTTGGAGAAGCGATGCCTTTTCTCTCGAACCTATGGAAAATCGGCCATTGTGCGCAGTCTTGACTATCTAACTCAAGAACTTGCGGTCTCGCCTCGACCGGCAAAATCCGTCTCCCTCCTGGAAAAATACCGGAGACGCAAACGACGACGAAGAAACTTGAGAAGGCGTGGTGACGAGGAAGGAACCCCGCTGTCGTCGGCTGCCGGGGTTCCGGCACTAAAGTCTCAGTTGCACCAGAGGATAGTCCAGGAGTTGTTAGCCTCTCAGTGGGATCTGTCTGTGCCATGGGAGGAGTTGTCGGCCAGCCAGGAGCTGCGAGATGAGATTCGCCGTCTTTGCCTGAGGGAATTACAAGGGCAGGAGGGGGCGCTATCTGAAAAGGCAAGGAACAACCTAATCGCTGAGTTGACCGATGAGATACTGGGGTTGGGACCCCTAGAGGCCTTGCTAGCCGATGACTCTGTGACCGAGATTATGGTCAATGGAAGTCAACAGATCTATATCGAGACTAAGGGGAAATTGCAGAAGACGCCGTTGACCTTTGCCAGCGATATGGCAGTGTCGCAAGTAATTGAAAGAATTGTCGGGCCCCTGGGCCGAAGAATCGATGAAAGTAGTCCCATGGTTGACGCAAGGCTTCCCGATGGTTCCAGGGTCAATGCCATTATTCCGCCACTGGCTCTCAATGGCCCCATATTGACCATTCGCAAGTTTGCCCGTCAGGCCTTTACCGTCGACGATCTGATCGCGATGGGCTCTCTCAACGACGCCATGGCCCAGTTTATTCAGTGTTGTGTGTTGGCTCGGAAAAACATCATTATTGCCGGAGGTACCGGCTCGGGAAAGACAACTCTGCTCAATGTTTTGTCGGGGTTTATTCCCGCCGATGAGAGGATTGTGACCATCGAAGACGCGGCAGAGTTGAGGCTGATGCAGGAGCATGTGTGTCGGCTTGAGGCCAAGCCTGCCAATGTCGAGGGCAAGGGTGAAGTAACTATCAGGGAACTGGTGAAGAACGCCCTCAGAATGAGACCGGATCGGATTATAGTCGGCGAGTGCCGTTCCGATGAAGTAATCGACATGCTGCAAGCGATGAATACCGGCCACAATGGAAGTTTGACCACGATCCATGCCAACAGTGCCCAGGACTGTGTCAGTCGCTTGGAGACGATGATTTTGTTAGCAGGGGTGGACCTTCCCCTGCGGGCAATTCGCGAACAGATTGCCTCTGCCATCGATGTGATAATCTTCCAAAGCCGACTCAAAGATGGTTCACGGAAGGTCTTGACCATTGCTGAAGTAACGGGCATTGAGGAGGGGCACGTGATGCTCCGGGAGCTGTTTAGGTTCCAGCAGACCGGCTATGATGAGGAGTTAGGTGTACAAGGAGACTTTGTTCAAACCAGTTCCCGCAGCCAAACGGCGGCTGACTTTCTTGCCATGGGATTGCCTTGGCCTGCCGAGACACGGGATTCGGTGTCTGCCCGATGATGCGGTTGTTGCTTTGTAGTCTCGGTGGATTGGCGCTTTGGAGCCTATTGCTAATGGAAGCCAGAACTAGGAAGGGGCATCGGCAAGGGAGCGGGACTAGGCATGATCGCAGGGGCCTATCCCTGGCAGCTAAACTAAGTCGAGACCGGGTTTTGGCTGTGACCCTTGGGCTGGTGGGGGCTGTCATGGGGATGGTCATGGCCAGCCCCTTCCTGTCTTTGCTTTTGGGAGCTGGGGGCTTCGTTGGTCAGAGGTTTCTGAAAGCCTGGATGGCAGCCCGACGGAAAAAGCGTATGGAGCAGCAGCTTCCCGACGCATTAGGTCTGGTGGGCAATGCGATGACCGCCGGATTTAGCCTGGTGCAAGCCTTGGCGATGGTGGCTAGAGAAGTGCCCCAACCCTTGGGCACGGCCTTCGAGACCATGGTGAGCAGGGTGAATCTTGGAGTGGACGTGACTGAGGCAATGGAGCAGTTAGCTGTGGAGATGGAGTCTGAGGACTTTGAAACCGTGGTGATGGCCGTAGCTATTCAGCGCAGGACCGGTGGTAATCTGCCGGCAATCTTGGAAACCGTTGCTGCCACCATCCGTGAGCGCCATCGCCTGGCAGACAAGTTACACAGCTTGACGGCCCAAGGTCGGCTAACCGCGGTAGTAGTGGCTTTGCTTCCAGTGATTTTGCTAATGGTGATGTCTAAAATGATGCCGGAATATGTAGCTCCCTTGTTTCACCGGCCCCTGGGAAGAGTGCTCCTTGGGCTGGCGGCAGTCCTGGAGGTGGTGGGATTGGTGATGGTTCATCGAATTTCGCAGTTGAGCTACTAGTCGGGAAGGCTGTGGAATAGGTATGAAATATCTGATTGCCTGCACTGGAGCTCTAGTTGTCGTCGCTGTGGTGCAATCCCTGGCCTGGACCTTGAGTCTCAAGTGGTGGAGGAGGTTTGTCCAGGGTAACAGGGAACAGAGGCCCAATTTAGGAGCCTACTTGCTGGCCTGGGCCAGTTCGGTAGGGCGGCACTATACTCGGTGGTTCTCGTGGCCCCGAAAATCCGATGTGGAACAGCAAATCCTCAAGGCTGGGTTAAGCAATTTGTCCTATTCAACGGTGGTGGGTGCAAAGGTATCCTTTGCTCTTCTGGGTATCATTCTAGGAGTGATAGCCGGTGACTTCATCCTGGCCGCGGTGTTCGGCTGTATCTGGTTCTTTGTCCCGGATCTGTATTTGTCTAGCCTGTACAGAAAACGGCAAGGACAGGTGCAGCAATCCTTGCCCCGGGTAATTGATCTGATGCTGGTTGCTACCGAGGCGGGGTTATCCTTTGAGGGTGCCCTCGGTGTTGTTGCTGGCTTTGCCGATCGGGGACCATTGTATCGGGAGATGGGTCGAGTGCTGCAGGAAATCCGCTTGGGTACATCCCAGGAACAGGCACTAAGGTCCCTGGCCGACAGACTTGATCATCCCGATGTGACTTCCTTTGTGCTTACTCTAATTCAGGGACAGAAGCTGGGCACCTCCATAGGCAGTATTTTGGGGGTTGTGGCCCACCAAAGCCGAATGAAGCAGTCAGCTACTGCCGAAGGGGAGGCTGGCAAGGCACCTATCAAAATCATGTTTCCTTTACTTCTGTTTGTCTTTCCCTCCTTGCTCTTGGTTCTCTTAGGACCGGTTTTCCTGGGCGATGGCATATAATCTAAGAAGAGGGTCCCGATCTAGCAGGATATTCTCTGCCATCAGCGAAGTAGTCTGTGGATGTGATTGCCGTCGTGATGACGCTAATCACCGAAAAATAAATATTGGCCGCTAGGGGAGCTTATTGGCTGAGAGTGGGATTTTCATCCCTGACCCTTAGAACCTGTTAGGACAATGCCTGCGAAGGGAAGCGGTGGACAGTTGACTATCGATGCCATCCTTTCACTATCACGGGATGGCATTTGTGTTGTTAGCAACCGATGGGATGGGAGCCTGTCCGGCGGCCGACACAGGGGGTATTATTTTAGTGAAGAGAAAAATGGAGACGAAGATGTTGACGGAGATTGGGGTAACGGCAGCTCTTGCCTTTGTCCTCAGTCTGATTCGCTTGTATCGGAGGCCCAACGGGGGCTCCATTACCTTGGAGATGGTTCCCCTTTTCTATTTGGCCTTTCGGTCGGGGTGGAAACCTGCTGCTTGGGCCGGAGCTGTTCTGGGGCTTCTCAACCTGTTGGGCGATGCCTATGTAATTCATCCCCTTCAGTTATTGTTGGATTATCCCTTGCCCTTTGCGGTATTGGGAATAGCCGGGGTTTTTTCAGCTCGACCTATCCTTGGCATAGTCGTAGCTAGTGTCGGTCGGTTAGTGATTCATACCTTGGCGGGAGTAATCTTTTGGGCTTCCTATGCTCCTGAGGGCCAAAACGTCTGGGCCTACTCCATTGGCTACAATGCAACCTTTCTGGTTCCGCAGCTGGTTCTGACCATCATCATTATGCTGGTGATCATGCGCACAGGTTTGTGGTCAAAGGAGCGAAGTGAGTGAAGAAGGTAAAGGCGGGGATCAAACGGGCAGTCATCCTGCTCCACGGTGAGCTGGATATCGGTGATTTTCAGCTTCAAGGTGACGACTTTCTCATCTGTGCCGATGGAGGCACCGAACACGCCGGTGAGTTAGGATGGGTACCGGATTTAGTGATCGGGGATATGGATTCCATATCCCCGATCCTCCAGCAACAGATCCAGAACAGGGGCGTTGAGCTATCCATCTTTCCCGTGGAAAAGGACCAGACCGATGGGGAGCTGGCCCTAGACTACGCCCTGGGACTTGAGGTCGAGGAAATTGTCATCTTGGGCGCGCTGGGCGGAAGAGTGGATCACATGCTCAGTAATATCTTCATGTTAAGCCAAGGAGCCCATCGCAAGGTGCAGATTATTTCCGGCAGACAGCGCCTGCAGGTGATTGATTCACAGATAGAGATTCAGGGTCAAGTTGGGGACTGGGTGTCGCTGATTCCTCTGACCCCAGAGGTTTCCGGCATATTCACTACCGGTTTGTACTATGAATTACGGGACGGAACCCTAGCCTTTGGATCCTCCTTGGGAAACAGTAACCGGATGATCGAAAGTGTAGCCACGGTGAAAATCCATGCAGGCAAGCTCTTGGTGGTTCATCTTCAGGACAAATAGCAAAAAGGACAATCCCAGAGGAATTTCGGGACTGTCCTTTTATTGATCTTTCAGTATTCTATCGGATGCAGAGCTCTTGGCTGCTAAGCTCCTATCGCTCTGACCAAAACCCCAGCCTTTATAGAGCTCTGGTAACCTTACCGGACTTGAGGCAGCGGGTGCAAACATAAGCCCGACGAGTGGCTCCATTGTTATCTGTAACACGGATTTTCTGTAAGTTGGGACGCCAAGTCCGCTTAGTGGCTCTCATCGAGTGGGACACAGCGTTTCCGGTCCTAGTACCTTTATTACACACAACGCAAACTCTTGCCACGGTTCCACCTCCTCACCGGCAACCAATCTCTCAAAGTGAAAATGATTACCAGCTGTTGGCAATCATCTCCCATTCCGTCAAACACAGGTTAAATTTTAACACAGGCTCGCAGGTTTGGCAAGCAACTCCAACGGGAAACGAAGGAATCGCGCGGCAAAACCCAGTGGACCCAGCAACAGCACCGGTGTTGGGGATAAGGGCGTCGGGATCCGCCCTTTGATCCTTGTGTTTAGTCTTGGCGTCATGTGTGAAAATAAACGACAGCAAGAACCCTCACCACTTTTTGCTGTGGTAGGGCATACTAATAATAGACTTTGGTGGTCTGGGCAGCTGCCTTCTATCCTGCTTTTGTTGATGACTAGAACTGAAAATAGTGGTAAAGTTAGTTAGCCGGGGAAATTCAGCGATGATACTTAGTACCAGCTGGGAAAAGCGATCCTATGACAAAGCGATGAAACAGGCGCTAAATCGATGTTTTCGGGCCCTTTAGCCAGAGGATTTTGTCATCGCTACACAGAATATCCGTATTTGATAACTGGAATGATCTAGGATATCAGTCATTGCGTTCGCTACCCCAAATTGCGGCGATTGCTTGAGGAGCAGGTAGGAGGGCCAAGACGAAAAACACACTGGGGAGGGAAAGTCTGTGGCCAGCACTAGGGAAAATGGATTAGGTAGAATAGAGATCTCTGAGTCGGTGATTGCGATTATCGCTGGGACAGCCGCATCTGAGTGCTATGGATTGGTTGGTATGGCGTCTCGCAATGTGCAGGATGGAATTTCCGAGTTCTTGGGCTGGGAAAACCTCGAGCGTGGAGTTCAGGTTTACCTACACGAAGGGGCCGTAGAAATCGAACTGCACATCGTGGTAGAGTATGGCGTTAAGATTTCTGAGGTAGCTCACAACGTCATGGAACAAGTCAAATACGCCGTAGAGAACAGTTGCGGATTAGAGGTTCTGAAGGTTAATGTTCATGTCGAAGGAGTAAGGGTCAGAAGGGAAAACAAGCGAAAGAGGTAAGGCTTCCTTCAGGCCGGTGTTAGGAGGAGCGTTGTTGGATACGGAACGAATTACTGGTAGCGACTTTCGGTCAATGTTGTATGCTGCTGCAAATAGATTGAGTGAGCAGAAAGAGTATGTTGACTCCCTCAATGTGTTCCCGGTACCCGACGGAGATACCGGAACGAATATGGCTTCGACTATCATGGCTGCAGCCAAGGAGGTAGAGCTATCGAAGTCGGATTCAGTGGGAGAGCTAGCTGCCGCGGCTGCCAAGGGCTCGTTAATGGGAGCCAGAGGTAACTCCGGAGTGATTCTTAGCCAGTTTTTCCGTGGCTTTGCCGATGGTTGTCAAGGCCATGACACCTTAGGTCCAAAGGAGCTGGCTCAGGCTGTTCAGGCTGCTCGGGATACAACCTACAAAGCTGTGATGAAGCCCGTTGAGGGTACCATGCTCACCGTCGGGCGATACGCCGCCGATGCGGCTAACAAGGCCGCAGAGTCTGGGGCAGACGTTTGGGAGGTTGTCGAGGCGGTGTTTCAGGGGGCTCAGCGGGGCCTGGAGAAAACTCCTGAACTACTTCCTGTTCTCAAGGAAGCCGGTGTAGTAGACGCCGGGGGCCAGGGCATTGTCACTATCCTGGAGGGAGTTATCGGGTTCCTTCGAGGAGAAGACGTTCCCAGCGCTCCCCTTTCCGAAGGTGCCCCTGAATCTGCGGCCCCTGGCGGCATTTCCCTGGCAGAAGAGCTAACCTTCAAGTATTGTACAGAGTTCATCATTAAGGGTACTGGACTCTTGACCGACACCATTCGTCGAGAGATTAGTGATTGGGGAGACTCGATGCTAGTCGTTGGCGATGAGCAGGTGGTCAAGGTTCATATCCATACCGATGATCCTGGCAGAGTCCTTTCCTATGCCGCTAAGCTTGGTGATTTAGTTGAGATCGGAATTCACAATATGGCAGAGCAGAACCGTCAGGCAGTGGAAGAGAGAGAGGCCAGACAGCGGAAAGAGATGAGTCAGTTCAACGGTGCCGTGCAGGATTCCGCCGGAGTGTCGACCGAAAGCTTGCCGGCTGAACCTGAGAAGGCAGTGGGCATGGTTGCCGTTTGTGTAGGGCAGGGGATGGCGGAGATTTTCACTAGTCTTGGAGTCGATCAGGTAGTGGTCGGGGGTCAAACGATGAATCCCAGCACCGAGGATCTAGTCGCGGCCATCGATGCGGTACCCGCGGAATCAGTAATTCTGTTGCCCAACAATAAGAATGTGTTGTTTGCCTCAAGTCAGGCGGCGGAAATGTCCACGAAACCGGTACTAGTAGTGCCAACTCGGACAATTCCCCAGGGAATCAGTGCAGCCATGGCCTTTGATTCCGAGGCTGATGCCGACACCAACTACGAGAACATGAATGAGATGGTCTACCTGGTGTCCACCGGTGAGGTTACCTATGCCGTTCGCAGTACAAAGGCCGGGGACTTGGACATCAACGAACAAGACATCATTGGGTTGGTTGAGGGAGAAATTGTTGTCGCCGGTGAGGATATCGACGAAGTGGGATTGCAGGTGGTTGAGCGACTCAGGTCCGATGACGCAGAGATTATCGCCGTGTACTACGGACAAGAAATGAGTCGTGAACAGGGCGAGGCCTTTGGAAAGCGATTGGAAGAGTTGTTCCCTGACATGGAGGTAGAAGTTCACTACGGCGGGCAGCCACTTTATTACTACATCATTGGTGTCGAATAGGTAAGTGGCAGTGGAGCAAGTAGGAGTGATCTAGTGGGTAAAGTGGCGATCGTTACCGATAGTGGTGCTGACCTGCCGGAATCCTTTCAGCCAAAGCAGGGGTTGCATATCGTGCCCCTATCGGTTCACATAGATAACGTAGACTACAAAGATGGTATCGATCTGACCCGTGAGGAGTTCCGTCGGCGATTACCAACGGCACAAAAAATCCATACGGCTCAACCATCGCCCGGTGACTTTGTCAAGGCGTATCAAGAGACTGACTACGCCGATAAGGTGCTGTGTTTGACCCTATCTAGCAGGTTAAGCGGAACCTACCAAAGTGCTGTCATGGCATCAGACATGGTGGATAACGATGTAGTCGTTTTTGACACTTTGTCGGCATCGGTGGGAATGGGGCTGATGGTGATGCGAGCGGTAGAAATGGCCAACGCCGGTGCTACTCGTCACGAGATTCTTCGACAGTTGCAGCAAATACGGGACACGATGCGTATTGCTTTGCTGGTAGACACCCTGGAATATCTTGAGCGTAATGGACGGATCGGAAAAGCGGCGTCGATGTTGGGAACCGTCCTCAAGATCAAACCCGTGTTGCAGATTGTCGATGGTACTGTGGCTCCCTTGGATCGGACTAGAGGTAAGACCAAGGCTTTACAAAGGATAGTGCGGTATTTTGGTGAAGAGGCTAACAATAATGCCGTAACGGCATCTATCGCTCATTTGGAGGGGCTTGATGTCGCGGCGGAACTAAAGGCCGGATTGGCCGAGACCGGGGTGCCGATTTCTCAATTAACTATTAGTGAAATCGGACCAACTATCGGGGTACATACCGGTCCAGGAGTAGCTGGAGTAGCCTTCTATCCTACCATTGATTGAGGCGTGGATTGACAGTGTTACACAGGGTACCAGTCAGTGAGTTAAAAGGCGTCGGCCCGGCTCGAACCCAGCGACTAGCGAAGCTCGGTGTTGAGACTGTGGCCGACTTATTTTTGTTACCACCCCGCAGATATGAAGATTGGAGCAATCTAACACCCATCGCCCAGTTAAGGGATGGGCAAAGTGCCTGTGTCCGCGGCCAAGTTGTCGGAGTGCGCCACCGGCGGACGAAAAGGCGGAATTTGTCCATCATCACTGGCCAGGTCCAAGATGAAACCGGTGAGGTGGGAGTGCTGTGGTTTGTCACTGCCTATAAAGGCAAAGTGCCACTTCTCAAGAAGCTGGCCACCGCTTCCGAGGTTACTTTGCTGGGCACTCCGGTGTCGGAAGGTGGGCGGCTCATCTTCAGAACCCCACAGGTGCGCTTTCCATCGGACCCTGGGGAAAATGTCGTGCCAGTTTATCCCCTCACCGACGGGCTCACCCAGGGCTTGATTCGGGATTTGCTCTTCCAGGCTTGGACGAAGTACGCAGGAAACATAGTGGAGTTCATCCCAGAGTCGGATCTTCACCAGTTGGGCCTTGTGTCTCGTCCCGAAGCTCTACGGAGAATGCATTGGCCCCGGAACTTGGAGGAGGTCAACCAAGCCTGGCGGCGACTGGCCTTTGATGAGCTCCTGTGCCTGCAGTTGATTCTGATGCGGAAAAACCTCCAGGCAAGGCAGCACCACCGGGGTATCGAGCACGGTGTTGACAACGAACTGGTGCAGGGTTATTTTGCCCAATTGCCCTTTCAGTTAACGGCGGCTCAAAGGCAGGCGATCAATGACATCCGCCTTGATATGGAGTCGCCTCACCCGATGCGTCGCCTGCTGCAGGGGGACGTGGGTTCAGGCAAGACCATAGTCGCGTTATACGCGATGGTCAAGGCCGTAGCTGGGGGGTATCAGGCGGCCTTCATGGCGCCAACGGAGGTCCTAGCGGAACAGCACTTTGCCTCCCTGACAAAAACCATCGCAGAATTGGGGATCACCTTTCGGCTCTTGACGGGGCGAACGCCACCGGGGGAACGAAGGGAAATCCTTACGGGTTTACGGTCCGGCCAGGTGCAGGTCGTCGTCGGCACCCACGCATTGATCCAAGAGGGTGTGGAATTTCGCAACTTGGGCCTGGCAGTGATCGACGAGCAGCATCGCTTTGGGGTGGAGCAGCGTGAAATGCTGATCAAACCGGAGACGGATCTTTTGGTGATGACGGCCACTCCGATTCCTCGGACCTTGGCCCTAACCCTGTACGGGGATTTGGATGTTTCCATTATGGACCAGTTGCCGATGGGACGGAAACCGATTGATACCCGGTGGATCGCCGAGAGGGATCGGCCCCAGGTCTATGAGTTTTTGCGGAGGCAGGTGGCCAAGGGTCGGCAGGTTTATGTGGTTTGTCCCTTTGTTGAGCCCAGCGAAGAGGTTGACGGAAAGGCAGCGACAACCCATTACCAAGATCTGGTGCTCGTCTTTCCCGATCTAAAGGTTGGGCTGGTTCATGGACAGATGCCCTACAAGGACCGAGCAGCAGTGATGGAGAATTTTTACAACGGAACCATCGATATTCTCGTTACTACTACTGTTATTGAGGTCGGTGTCGATGTTCCCAATGCCACTGTGATGGTTATTGAAAATGCGGAGCGTTTCGGGTTGTCTCAGCTGCATCAGCTGCGAGGTCGAGTCGGGCGGGGGGTGCATCAATCCTATTGCCTGCTCTTTGCCAATCCCAGTACAGAGCAAGGGAGGGAGCGAATCGCGGTAATGCGGCGAGTGTTCGATGGCTTCCTCATCGCTGAGGCAGACCTGAAGATCCGAGGGCCCGGGGAATTGCTGGGACTGAAGCAGTCGGGATTTCCTGAAATGAAGTTTGCGGATCTTACTGACATCAAGGAGTTGGAAAAGGCGAGGGCCCTAGCGCTGGAGATCATCGGCCAGGCACAGCCTCCCGATTATTTACTTTCGACTGCCATCGAGGAGGAACTGGCTGCTCGAATCCAGCAGAGACTTAGCTGAAAAGAAAGCAGCGGAGTTGGACCGCTGCTTTCAGGGAGAGGAGAAACCGGAGGAAGAGCGTATCACCCGCGGAACGGTTGACGGCACTTCCTGTGCCTTTGGGGAGGGTTGCGACTTACTACGTTCATAATATGGTGCACTCCGGCTAACATTATGCGCGGTTTGTCGCAATTTTGTCTGCGCGGGGTCAAGGACGTTAGTTGAGAACTGGGAGTGACAGCTATGCGGGTGATCACAGGTACAGCTCGGGGAACACGACTTAGGACTGTCAAAGGTGGCGGTACCAGACCGACTTCCGACAGGGTGAAGGAGGCCCTCTTTTCTATCTTGGCTTCAAGGGTTGTCGGAGCCAGGTTTTTGGATTTGTTTTCCGGAACAGGGGCTATTGCCATCGAGGCTTTAAGTCGGGGGGCGCAGACTGCGGTATTGGTGGAAAAAAATCGCAGGGCTTTAGCAACTATTCGAGAAAACCTAAGACTAACGAAGGTAGAGGACAAGGCTACGGTGATGGGGATTGATGTCGACAAGGCTTTGAGAATTCTGGGCAAAGAGGCGGCTGTGTTTGACATTATTTTCATGGATCCACCGTACCAGCTCGATTGCGTGCCGGACTTGGTGGGCCTGATTCACAGCGAAGGACTCTTGTGTCCCGATGGCCTGGTGGTCTGTGAGCAAGAATCTGGGACAGGCCTACCTCAGGCAATTGGGGATCTAACTCTTACCCGCACTCAGACCTACGGAGACACAGAACTATATTTCTATCAGTATCAATAAGAGTGGAACGTTGCAGAGGTGTATGGAATGAGAATCGCAGTTTATCCGGGAAGTTTTGATCCCGTTACTTACGGTCATTTGGACATTATCCGCCGGGCAGCCAACCTTTTTGACAAGCTGTACATTGCAATTTTGGTCAACCCCAGCAAGACAGCGAGTTTTACCGTCGATGAACGATTAGCCATGCTCAACGAAACGGTGAAGGACATTCCCAATGTTTCCTGTGACTTCTTCTCCGGGTTGGCTGTTAATTATGCCCGAAGGAAAAACGCGGTGGCCTTGGTGCGGGGCTTACGAGCGGTGACGGACTTTGAGATGGAGTTTAAGATGGCGGCAATGAACGCCCAGCTTGACGAGGATATTGAAACCATCTTTATGATGACCAATACGGAATACTCCTTTGTCAGCTCCAGTGCTATCAAAGAGGTAGCCAGTATGGGGGGCGATGTCTCTCGCTGGGTACCGCCCCACGTTGAGCAGAATCTGTACCGGTTGTACGGAAAGAACAGCGATAGGATAAAGGTGCAGGAGTAAAGAGCCCCGGTGCCTGGACCGGGGCCCTTGGACAGTCATACTTAGTCCTTAACGATGAAGGAGACGATTTTGATTTTGCTCAGAATCCAGGCCAGGAAAACTAGCCCTGCAATAACCAAGGCGATTTTTCCCGCTAGCGCTGAGGCCGATGAGATCACGGTGAGAAAAGTCATTCCCTCAGCTGGGATGAAAGAGTAGCCGATAGTTGGGGCAGCTTGGGAACTCAAGACGCTGGGATTGAGGATAGCTATTATGTACGTAACGATAGCAGCCAGTACTCCATGCATGGCGCGAGCGATTATATAGGGCATCAGGCGGATTCCGGTGCCCTGTACCATCGCTGCCACTTGACTATGGACGGAAAAACCGCTCCAGCCGATGACGGCGCTGGCAATCACTGCGCGGTGCAGGAGTGAGGCGCTGGCCTCACTGGCAGCCTGACACCCGATGGTGATTTCAAAGATCCCCTTGAGGACCGCCGGAGCCAAGGATTCATTCAGACCAAATAGAGTCAGGGACTTCTGGAGTAGGGTGGACAGCCAGTCAATGGTTCCCGATGCCGTCAGCACGGCAGTGAAGACAGAAAACATCATAATACAGCCACCGACGAATAGCAGGGCGTTAAAGGTGTCCTTAACGGCATCTCCAAAAACTTGACCCAAGGAGCGATTATCGTTGGCTCTGGCTTGGTGCATGGCCGACAGAGCCCGGGAGAACATATTGCCACCCCTTGTTTTTCGACGAGAAGGGGGAGTCGATGCTGCGGCAGGTCTATGCCATCGCATCAAGAATCCTACGAGGACCACACTGATATAGTGAGCGATGGTTATGGTTGAGCCAATGCTCCTGAGTCCAAACATGCCCACTGCCACCGCGCCAATCATGAACAACGGGTCGGCGGTATTGGCGAAACTGACGAGACGCTCTCCCTCAACGGAATTACACATTCCCTCCTGATACAGGCGGGCTGTAATTCTGGCACCGACGGGATACCCCGAAGCCAGACCCATAACCACCGCAAAGGCTCCTTCTCCCGGAATGCGAAAGACCGGGCGCATGATGGGTTCCACCAAGACTCCCATGAAGTGAACAACTCCGAGGCCAATCATAATCTCTGACATTGCAAAAAAGGGGAGAAGGGCAGGAAGCACCACGTCAAACCAGATGCGAAGCCCATTCAATGAGGCGTCGAAGGCTACGTCAGGGTAAGCAATGACAGAGATAGTTAAGATGAGGGCAGCGGCGCCCAAAATAATGGTCCCGGCCTTGCTGGGACGCGACGTAGTGGGCATTTCATCTATCACCTTTCCCTTAAGAGATAGTGGTTCACAGCCCGGCTGGAAGGCGAAGCCAGGTAATACATATATATGGCCCCTTTGCATGGATATTCCATGAGTACAGGTATCAGATCTGCCTCAGGCTGAGAGGACGGGTGGGAAATGCGGAGCACCAAATGGAGATTTTTCAGCTGTTGGCTCATCATAGTTGGACTGCTCTGTCCACCTGTTGTTGCCGCAGATGTACCCCTGCTTCGTCAAGGCCATCGGGGCCCCGAGGTGGTGGTCCTACAGGACCTTTTGGCTTCCTTGGGTTACCTATCGGGAGAGGTGGATGGGATCTTTGGTCCTAATACGAAAAGGTCAGTCGTCAATTTCCAGAAGGATGAAGGTCTAGTTTCCGACGGCATCGTGGGAGTTCAAACCTGGAGACGTCTTCAGGCCAAGGCTCCGGTGAGGGATCCAGAGCTGGTGTTGTGGGAAGAGGTAGATTTGCTTTTTCCCCACGGCAGCGCTGCCACCATCGTGGACTTGGTTACCGGCCGCTCCCTGCAGGTCCGTCGGTATCACGGCCATCTTCATGCCGACGTTGAACCTTTGACCGCAGCGGACACCAAGGTGCTGAAATCCCTGTACGGTGGATGCTTTAGCTGGGAGCGCAGAGCCGTTGCCCTTGAGATTGGGGGCAGAAGGATTGCAGCTTCGATGAATGGGTTCCCCCATGGAAGTGGAAGTATCAATAATAATGGTTTTAGCGGTCACTTTTGTGTTCATTTCCTCGGATCACGGTTGCATCTAGATGGGACGATGCATCGCAGTCACCAGGAAAAGGTCCTGGAGGCTGCCGGATACAGCGATTCACCCCTGTGGTTTCAGGGCGATCGCACTCGGTAATGGCTTGACAGAGCCCGATGCTGGTAATATAATTTTGGGGTGAGCCTCGATGCGGATTGATATATCACGAATCAAGGACGAAACAGGAGCTAGAATTGAGAGAGAATTTTCCCTGGAGTGTTCCCAGTTGGGACTCGATGACGTCGCCGAGGAAGGTCGGGGACCTGTCATGGCAAAGGTAGCGATCACCAACATCGGCAACCGCACCTTCATGGTGGAGGGTCGGGTAGAGTCCCAGATGGAATTTACCTGTTCTCGCTGTTTGACGCCCTTTACTTATCATTTGTCCGGTGGGTTTTCTGAAGAGTATCTTCCCAAGGATAGCGAACGCTATGATCAGTGGCGGGAGCGTGAAGAAAGCTCCGGCGAGTACCCCGTGGAGGAAGAAGTGAGGTTCTATGACCACACTTACCTGGAGATTAGCGATACCCTGCGGGATGCCTTTTATCTTGCAGTACCGATGAAAATTGTGTGTAAGGATGATTGCCAGGGGATTTGTCCCAACTGCGGCCAGAGCAAGAACGATGTGCAGTGTGACTGCAAACCAGATAATACCGACTTGCGATGGGCCGCGTTGAAAGAATTACTGGAAGAGGACAAATAGCGGAGTTAAAACAGCATCCGTTATTAGTGATGGGAGGTGTGGGACGATGGCAGTTCCAAAGAGGCGACAGTCAAAGGCAAAGACTAGATCTCGTCGAGCCAATTGGAAGACCAATGCTCCAAATCTGGGGGCTTGTCCTCAGTGCCATGAGCCAAAGCTACCCCATCGGGTATGCGGCAATTGTGGCTGGTACGACGGTAAGAAAGTTGCAGCTGGGGCCGACGAGTAAAGTGGGCCAAAAATACGATCATAGAGCCGTTGCCGGCTAGAGGAAGCGGGAATCCATCAGTGGTTCTCGCTTTTTTGTGTTGATAGTGACCATTTTCACAGGATTTTCTGACAAAAATTGCTTGGTTCCCCTTGCATGTCCAATGACTATACAGTAAACTATGTTTATGACCAGGTCTTAAGTCATTACAGAGATAAAATTCGGAAGTAAGGTGGAATTCATGGCCAGGAGCAAAGCTAAAGAGAAGCGGCAACAACAGCTGCGTGAACTGCTGGATTCAGACCCCTTCATGACCGATGAGGAATTGGCTGCCACACTGCATGTGAGTGTGCAGACAATACGCCTAGACCGCATGGAGCTGGGAATTCCCGAATTGCGGGAACGGACCAAGCATTTGGCAGAAACTACTTATGCTCGAATTCGTTCCGTCAGTGGAGGAGAAGTTATTGGTGAACTGACGGAGATTGAATTGGAGAAATCGGGGTCATCGATTTTGTTGACCACCGATGACATGGGATTTAAGAAGACAGGAATCGTCAGAGGCCATTATGTCTTTGCTCAGGGTAATTCCCTGGCGATTGCCCTGGTGGATGCTCCCGTAGCTCTAACAGCTAAGGCCGAGGTCAAGTTTGTCAGGCCGGTATTTGTTGGGGATCGAGTTTTTGCTCGGGCTGTGATCAAGTCTGCTCGCGCTGACCGCTATGAAGTTCTTGTAGAAAGCCGAGTAGAGAACCAGTTGGTGTTTGTCGGTGAATTCACCGTTGTTGGACTCCAGCATCCACCGGCGCCGTAGGCCTGGGTCAATGGAATGGAGATGTTGACGGAATTTAGTCAGGAGATGAGAAGTATGCGGATTGCCCTGGACGCGATGGGTGGAGATCATGCTCCCCAGGATATGGTCAATGGGGCATGGGACTTCGTTCAAACCCATGGGCAGCATCATGTGATCTTAGTGGGGGACCAAGCTAAGATTGAACAGGCGCTGGAAGGCAGACCATTGGGGAATAATCTAAGTATTGTTCATGCTCCGCAAGTAATTGACATGGGGGAGCATCCGGCACAGGCAGTGCGGCGAAAGAAAGATGCCTCGGTGGTAGTCTGCGCCAATCTGGTGCGAAAGGGTGAAGCCGATGCGATGGTTAGCGCCGGGAACACCGGAGCTACCATGGCTAGTGCTCTGCTGCGCATCGGGCGAATTCCTGGAATTGATCGGCCGGCGATTGGCAGCCCAATGCCAACTTTGCAGGGTCCCAGTGTAATTGTTGACGCTGGAGCTAATGCTGAGTGTAAGCCGGTAAATCTCCAGCAGTTTGCAATCATGGGTAGTATTTATATGGAAAAGGTAATGGGGATCAGCCGGCCCCGGATTGGCTTGCTCAGTATTGGAGAAGAGAGTACTAAGGGGAATGATTTGGTTCTGGAAACCTATGGGTTATTGGAACAAACCTCTGGAATTAACTTCATTGGCAATATCGAAGGAAGAGACATACTGTTGGGCGCTGCCGATGTCGTGGTCTGTGATGGATTTGTGGGAAACATCGTCCTGAAATTTGCCGAGGGAATGGGCAAGGGACTGTTTTCCCTGATCAAGAGAGAATTGACTCGAGATATGAAAAGCAAACTGGGTGCGCTCCTTGTCAAGGATGGACTAAAACGAGTGGCCGCCGCAGTTGATTACACCGAGTACGGTGGTGCCCCTCTGTTGGGAGTCAAGGGAGTCAGTATTATCAGCCATGGCAGCTCTAATCGCAAGGCAATTCGAAACGCACTGATCGCGGCGATGGAGGCTGTAGACAATCAGGTAGTCTCTACTATACAAGCAAACATTGAGGATGCGGATGGTGAATAAGGTGAGACAACTACTACCTGCGGGGATAACGGGCACCGGTCGAGCTATTCCCGAAAAAGTTTTGACAAACGCTGATTTGGAGCGAATGGTAGACACCAGCGATGAGTGGATTCGGACTCGGACGGGGATTGTGGAACGTCGGATTGCTGAGGCGCATATCGCTTCTTCAGACCTAGGGGCGGAGGCAGGGCGCAAGGCCTTGGAGGACGCCGGAGTTAAGCCGGAGGATGTGGATCTAGTTATAGTGGGAACCATAACTCCGGATATGGCCTTTCCTGCCACCGCCTGTATTATTCAAGATAAGTTGGGATTAACCAATGCGGCAGCCTTTGATCTATCCGCGGGCTGTTCTGGTTTTGTCTATGCCCTAGATGTAGCGGCCAGTTTTGTTACCGCTGGTAAGTACCGCACTGTGCTGGTGATTGGTGCCGATACCTTGAGCAAAATCATAGACTTTACCGATCGCAGTACCTGTGTTCTGTTTGGCGACGGTGCCGGGGCGGCGGTTGTGCAACCAGTTGAAGAAGATTACGGCATCTTAGCCACCTACCTGGGTTCCGATGGTTCCGGGGGGCACACGCTGTACCTGCCGGCCGGTGGCTCGCGTATGCCGGCCTCGGAGGAGACCATCAGGAATCGGCAGCATTTTATTTGTATGTCCGGCAATGAAGTTTTCAAGTTTGCCGTTCGGATCATGGGGGAAGCCTCTAGTCAAGTCCTGCAGCGGGCTGGCCTCAGTGCCGATGATGTTGACCTGTTTATCCCCCATCAGGCGAATACCAGGATCATTGACGCCGCCGCCAGACGGTTGGGACTCGATTCAAAGCGGGTTTTCGTAAACGTTGACCGCTATGGCAACACCTCTGCCGCCTCTATTCCCATTGCCCTGAATGAAGCCAAGGAGGCAGGCTTGATCAACAAAGGTGATCTCATTGTTCTGGTGGGATTTGGAGCGGGACTAACCTGGGCTAGTGCGGTGATGAGATGGGCACGGTAGATACACTGGGATTTCTCTTTCCAGGGCAGGGTTCGCAGTATGTAGGTATGGGACAAGCTCTCAGTGAGTACCCCGCGGGAAGAAAGACTCTAGAAGAAGCCGATGGGGTTTTGGCAATGCCCCTCAGTCGCCTCATTGCCGAGGGACCGAAGGAGGAGTTGGACCAGACCGCTAATACCCAACCGGCACTGTTTACCATCAGCGTCGGGTGGTATCGGGTCTTGTTGGACAAGGGCTCTTCTCCCCGAGCCGTTGCTGGACACAGCCTAGGGGAATATGCTGCTGCCGTTGCCGCTGGGGCGCTTACCTTTGCCGATGCCCTCTCAGTGGTGCGCCTGCGGGGAGAGCTGATGGCGGCAGCCGCCGATGGTACCGGTATGATGGCGGCCATCCTCGGTTTAACAGGAGCCGAGGTGGTGGAGATCTGCGAAGAAGTGGGAAATCGAGAGGCCGTGGCCGCAAACTTCAACGCTCCAGGACAAGTGGTAGTTTCCGGACTTACTCCGGCGGTGACCCGAGTCTGTGAGGCAGCCAAGGAAAGAGGTGCCCGGCGGGTAGTTCCCCTGGCCGTCAGTGGGCCCTTCCATTCCCCCTTTATGGAACCGGTGGCCGATAGGCTCAGGCAGCGCTTTGCTACTATTGATGTTCAGGATCCCCAGATCCCGATGATTGCCAATTACGTAGGCAAGCCGGTGCAAACAGCGGAGGAGCTGGTGGAGGCGTTGGTTGCTGGGGTCAGTTCCCCGGTGCTGTGGGAACAGACGATGTCCTATTTGCTGCAATCGGGTATCAAGGGCTTCGTCGAAGTAGGCCCAGGACGAGTGTTGACGGGACTTGCACGCAAGATCGATCGTAAGGCCTTTGTCGTCGGTGTTGACGACCCACAAGGCTGGGAGAAATTGCTTGCAATGCAGAAAGGGGATGTAGTAATATGAGTCTGACAGGCAGGACTGCAGTGGTGACTGGAGGCGGCCGGGGGATTGGCCGAGCCATCGCCCGTCGTCTGGCCCAGGATGGCGCCAAGGTAGCCCTTTGGGATCTCGCGGACCACGAGGGGGTAGCCGACGAACTGAAGGCTCAGGGTGCCCAAGCTATCTTTGTCCCAGTAGATGTTACCAATGCTGATTCCATCAGCCAAGGGGTCGAGGCCACGATAGCCAATTTGGGCAGCATTGATATTTTGGTGAATAATGCTGGTATTACCCAGGACAGTTTATTGATGCGGATGGATGAAGGCCAATGGGATGCCGTTTTGAATGTCAATCTTAAGGGTGCCTATCTGTGCAGTAAGGCAGTGCTACGGCCGATGCTCAAGGCCCGTTACGGCAGGATTATTAACATCGCCTCCGTTGTCGGGTTGATGGGTAATGCCGGCCAGACCAACTACTCTGCGTCAAAGGCTGGGCTGATAGGATTCACCAAGAGTCTGGCCCGGGAAGTAGCCAGTAGAGGAATTACCGTCAATGCAGTGGCGCCTGGTTTCATCGCCTCTGAGATGACCGATGCCTTAAGTGACAAGCAGAAGGAGGTTCTCCAGGGGCAGATTCCTATGGGCGAGATTGGCACTCCTGAGGATGTTGCCAATGGTGTGTGGTTCTTGTCTACCGATGCCAGCCGTTACATAACCGGCCAGGTGTTAAACATTAATGGTGGCTTGTTAATGGTTTAAGTCAGCGACTCATTTGTCGCCACTTGGATAATTGTAGGGTGAGGAGGTGACAATCATGGATGTATTCGAGAAAGTCAGAGAGATTGTGGTTGAGCAGCTGGGCGTGGAGTCCGACGATGTGACCCCGCAAGCTTCCTTCATAGATGATCTGGGAGCAGACTCCCTGGATATCGTTGAGCTGATTATGGCCTTTGAAGAGGAGTTTGACTTCGAGATACCCGACGAAGACGCTGAGAAAATCAGCACTGTCGAGGATGCTGTGAATTACATCAAAGAAAAGACCGAGTAATCTCGCAGCAACTTGAGCGACTAGTGTGGATCCTGCAGTCAGTGTAGGATCCATTTTACTAGCAATCATTTACCTAATTAGCAGACCTATTAACACCGACTGGTATTGCAGAAAGCTTTTGGGGTGGTTTAGATTGAATCATCGAGTAGTTGTAACAGGCATGGGTGCAGTAACTCCTTTGGGCATCGGTATTGACGAATTTTGGGCCAATCTCATCGCTGGCAAGAGTGGAGTAGGTCCCATCACCAGGTTTGACGCATCACCCTTCCCGACCCGGATTGCCGCGGAGGTTAAGAATTTCGATCCCTTGGATTTTATCGATCGCAAGGAATCCCGGCGTATGGATCGGTTCACCCAATACGCGGTGGCTGCGTCTTTGATGGCCAAGGAGCAGTCCGGCCTGGTCATCGAAGGTGAAGAGGCTAATCGGATTGGTGTTCTCATCGGTTCAGGGATCGGTGGAATCGAAACCCTCGAGGCCCAATGCCGGAATATCGTTGAAAAGGGACCAACTCGGGTTAGCCCCTTTACCGTTCCGATGATGATTGCCGATATGGCTGCCGGCCAAGTATCTATCGTGTTGGGTGCCAAGGGACACAACAGCTGCACCGTAACGGCCTGTGCCAGTGGTGCCCATGCCATCGGTGATGCCTTCCGAATTATTCAACGGGGGGATGCTGTGGCGATGATTACCGGTGGTGCTGAAGCTCCTATTAGTTTCCTACCCTTGGCGGGCTTTTGCGCAGCCAAGACCTTGTCAACCAATAATGAGGATCCTGCGGGAGCCAGTCGTCCCTTCGATGCCAGGCGGGATGGCTTTGTCATGGGGGAAGGGGCTGGAATCCTGATTTTGGAAGAACTGAACCATGCCTTAGAGCGGGGAGCGAACATTCTCGCTGAAGTGGTGGGCTATGGTGCGACGGGAGATGCCTATCATATCACCAGCCCATCGCCGGAGGGTGATGGGGCCATTCGGGCGATGAACATGGCTTTGGCTGCCTCGGGAGTTGCCAAGGAAGATGTTGGGTACATTAACGCCCATGGAACGTCAACGATCCTCAATGATGTCTTCGAGACCTTAGCCATTAAGAAGGTCTTTGGCGATCGGGCAAGTCAAATTCCCGTCAGCTCAACCAAATCCATGACGGGACACCTGTTGGGAGCCGCCGGAGGAATTGAGTCCATTGTCTCGATTCAGGTGATCAATCAGGGCATGATTCCGCCAACGATTAATCAGGAAGAACCCGATGAAAGATGTGACTTGGACTATGTTCCCAATCAAGCGCGGAAGGCCGATGTGAAGGTGGCGATGTCCAACTCCTTTGGCTTTGGTGGACATAACGCAGTTCTGCTGTTTTCCCGCTACCAGGATTAATTGAACAAGAGGGAAGGCGAGTCGGATTTGAACACAGGGGATCGCACCAGGAAGCTAGAGGGCTTTTGTCGGGCAGTGGGAATTGATGGAGTGGACTTGGAGCTGGTTGATATAGCCCTAACCCACAAGTCCTATACCTATGAAAATCCCGAGACTGCAGAGCACAATGAGCGGTTGGAGTTTCTCGGTGATGCCGTAGTGGGTCTGGCAGTGGCCCGTTACCTGTACGAGCTTCTTCCCGATCGACCGGAGGGAGAATTGGCATCACTGCGGGCAGCGGTGGTCAGTGCGCCGGCTCTGGCAAAGCAGGCCAAAGGGCTGCAAGTGGGTCAGTTGTTGCGCCTGGGACATGGAGAGGAAAAAACCGGTGGTAGGGAACGGGAGTCCCTGTTAGCCAATGCCTTTGAAGCTTTGGTGGGAGCAATTTATCTGTCACTGGGGAACCAGAGAGCTCAAGAGTTTGTGCTCACCCAACTGGCTCCTGAGATCGAGAGATTATTGACGGGCAATCCGGTGATCGATCCCAAAAGCGCACTCCAAGAGGTGCTGCAAAAATTCTCCACCGAGGTACCTACCTATGAAGTGTACAAGGAGACGGGGCCGGATCACGCCAAGGAGTTCCAGGTAGTGGTGCAGTGGAGGGGTAAAATCCTAGGGCATGGTCGGGGCCGGAGCAAGAAACTGGCCCAACAAGCCGCTGCCAGGGAAGCCCTAGCTAAGATGGCGGACTACGAGTATGATCTGTTCGGATAGAGCAGGTCATACTCTTTTTTGTTTTTCCTGCCGGCCTTGTCATAAATCCACAAGACAAGCATATAGATGAAGTGGATCGATGGACAAGGAGGGCACAAGCTGTGAAGGATCTGAATCAAGAACTAGACCTGCAGATATTAGAACGGATTCGAGCCGGAGACGCTGCGGCAAAAGAGGAAATGATTCACAAATATACGCCCTTGGTAAAACACATCGTCAGTAATTACTATGCCAGCTTCTTGGACTTTGACGATTTGATGCAGGAAGGGACCATCGGGTTACTAAGTGCCATCGATGAATATCAGAGTAAGTATAACGTGAAATTCAGCTCCTTCGCCTACATCTGCATTATTCGCAAGATCTACAATGTAATCAAGCAGAGTAACGGGAACAAGCATCGGGCACTTAATGAAGGCATCTCCCTTTACAGTCATGTGGGTCACGAAGACGGACGTATCATCATGGAGTTATTACCCAATGAAGAGGCTGCCATTGATCCCCAGGATTGGGTGGAACTGCAATTTGTTAACGAGCAAATTCGTGAGGTGCTAAAAAACCATTTGTCACTGCTGGAGTTTGCCGTAATCACGTTATTACTGCAGGGGTACAGCAACGGTGAAATTGAGCAAGAGATCGGCGTTGGTGGCAAGACTATCGATAACGCCAGAACCAGAGTTCGTTCCAAATTGCGTCGCATTCTCCTAGAATATGGCTCATTGCTCAGCCCCAATATTCCCATGAAGGTGCGAAAGCGTGAGGATCTATACTTGAACGTGCCTCTGCCGGCAGTGGCGGGAGACTAGACTGCTCGGAGAGGAGATCCCTTCATCGATGACGTATGATCCAGTAAGGTGGACAAGTCACAGAATCAACTTGGAGCGGGAGAGGTACTAATGCGGATTGCAGTCATCGACGGACAGGGAGGCGGCCTGGGCAGAAGCATTGTCGAAGCCTTGCGACGGGCCCTATCCCCAGACATTGAAATCATTGCCTTGGGTACCAACGCCATTGCTACAGCCGCGATGCTGAAGGCAGGGGCCGACGCCGGAGCCACCGGCGAGAATGCCATTACCGTTACTTGTAGCTCCTGTGATATCATTGTGGGTCCTCTGGGAATTGTTGCGGCCAACTCGATGTTCGGGGAGTTGACGCCAGCTATGGCCTTAGCGGTGGCAGCAAGTCCAGCGCAGAAATTCTTGCTTCCCACGACTCGCTGCAATCTAAATGTGGTGGGGTATCCGTCCAAGTCTTTGAGTGCAACCCTTGAGTCCCTGGTGGTGGAGATACAAGAATTCTTGGCCCAGGCTTGACCCAGGCTAACAGGTTTGACATCGCCGCAGACCCTTTGCTGCGGCTTTTTTGATCTTGTCGGCCCGCAGGATTACCTCGAGCGGGACGAGAAATACTGGAAAGAATCTCTACGTCAGCTGACCAAGAAGCTATTGTTGTGGTGAGGCAGTTAGTGAGGGATGCCATTGTATTTAAAACGATTGGATCTATATGGATTTAAGTCCTTTGGGGTGAGGACTCGCTTAGAATTTGTGCCGGGAATCACGGCCGTGGTGGGCCCCAATGGCAGTGGTAAATCCAATATCGCGGACGCGGTCCGATGGGTATTGGGTGAACAAAGCGCCAAGTCTCTGCGGGGAAGTTGCATGGAGGATGTCATTTTTGCCGGCAGTGATGGAAAGAGCCCTCTAGGATATGCCGATGTGTCCCTGACCTTGGACAATACCGATGGCTACATCCCCCTGGACTTCAGTGAGATCACTGTCACCCGACGGGTATATCGGTCTGGCGAGAGTGAATTCATGATTAATCGTACTCGGTGTCGCCTCAAGGATATTCAAGAGTTGTTCATGGATACCGGCCTGGGCCGAGATAGCTATGCCTTGATTGGCCAAGGTCAAATCGACCAGGTGTTGTCGGCCAAGCCCGAAGAGCGGCGGCGAATCATTGAGGAGGCGGCCGGGGTAGTCAAGTATCGTGCCCGCAAATTAGAAGCCCAACGCAAGCTCAGGGATACCGAGCAGAACCTACTTCGGGTCAATGATATTATTCTCGAACTGGAAGGGCGGATCGAACCGCTGCAGATCGAGGCTGCCAGAGCTGAGGAATATCTCGCCATTACGGAGCAGCTAAAGGGGACGGAGCTAGGCTATTTCAAGGCGCAACTCCAGGAGCTGAAGGCGCAACGGGAGGAGCTTGGCCGATCCGCGGCTGTAATTGGCAGGGACTTAGCGGCGCTGCAGCAGGACAACAGCCGGCTGGAGCATACTATCACCCAGCAGAAGGGAATCCTAGCGGCAGCTCAGGAAAAGCTGGAGGAGACCATTGTCGCGGCGGACGGCTATCGGCAGCGGTTCAGCGAGGTCCAGCATCAACGGGCTCTGAGCGAAGTTCAACTAGAGTATACCACCAGTCAGCTTGAGGAAGTCTCGAAGCACCTGGAGCGGCTGCAAGCTTCGGAGAAGGAGCTTTCTGGGCAGCTTGATGCCCTCCAAGGTGAGCTAACTGTCGTTAAGGCTGAGATCGCTGCCACCGGTGAACGGCAGGCAGCCATTATCCAGACCCAAGATGAAGCCAGGGCGGCAGCTCAGGACAAGCAGATCTTGATGGACCAGTTGCGACGACAACACCAAGGGGCCAGAGTGGAGATTGAGGAGCTGGCTCGAGTTCTCATTGGCCTGGAAGAGCGATTGGAGCACCTAGCTCAGCGCCGTCTTGAGCTGAGCCAAGAGGAAAGGGAGCATGAACGGGAGAAAGAGGTTTTTCAGCAGCGGGTAGCACAACTGACTAAACGCTACGATGAAGAGACTGCTAACCTTGCGCGGGTAAAGGAAGCCCTAGGAGTCTGTGATCAAACCCTGCAGGAGCAAAGGGCTCAGTTACAAAAGACCCAGCAAGCTCGGGCTAATTTGGATCGGAGGCTCAACTCCCTGCGATCCCGGTGGCGTGTTCTCAAGGAAATGGAGGAGGACTACGAAGGATATTCCCGGGGAGTAAAGGCGGTGATGCAGGCCGGGGAAAAGGGGGCGCTAAGAGGCTTAATCGGGACCGTTGCCGCTTTGCTTACCGTCCCAGCGCCTTTGATTACAGCGGTGGAAACCGCTTTGGGTTCCGGTCTGCAAAATATCGTTGCCGAGACCAAGGAAGCGGGACAAAAAGCTATTGAACACCTAAAACAGACCAAGGGGGGACGAATTACCGTACTTCCCCTTGATGGCCTGCGTTATGGGACCCTATCTCAGCGGGAGCGGGACCAAATTACAAGAATTCCCGGATGTCTGGGAGTGGCCGCGGAGTTGGTCAGATGCGAAGACAGGCTCGCTCCGATGCGGGAGTATCTCTTGGGACGGGTCATTGTTACGGAAGATCTGAAATCCGCTGTGGCTGTTTCCAACGAACTGCGAAACTTTTCTCGAATCGTCACCCTTGAGGGGGATCAGATTTCCCCCGGCGGAGCGATGACCGGTGGAAGTCCCCGACGGCAACGTACTGGGGGTCTGTTAACTCGCAAGCAGGAATTAGAGGAACTGGTGGTGCAGGCCCAAGAGGTGAAGGGGCAGCTGGCAAGAACCGATGAAACCATCGCCCAGTGTCTTCAGGAGATAGACAACTGGGAGTCGGAACAAAAAAAGCTGCAGGAGCAGATGCAACATCGGTTGGTGGAGCAGGCTGCAGTCCAGCGGGATTTGGCCGGCGCAAAGTCCAGCTATGAGCGAATCGAAGCAGTCCTTCACCGGGTCTTGGAGCAGCAGGAGCAAATAGCCAGCCAGGGAGAAGAAGTAGTGGCCCAACAGAGGAAGACGCAGCAGCAGATGGCAAGGGCCCAGGCTTTAGTCCAGCAGATAGAGGAGCAGCTGGCAGAACTGGATGCCCAATTGGCTGCCGCGGGACAGGCTACCAGCAATGTGGAAAAAGAACTCACGGGATTGCGGATAGAGCTGGCGGCACTGGAGAGCAAAGCTCAAACGATAGAAGCTCGGTATCGGGAGACTTTCCACCGACGGGAGGAGATTCGCTCCACGGCGAAGGGGCAAGAAGAGCGACTACGGCAGCTCACCCAACAGGGCGAAGAGTTGCGGCGTCGGATGCAGAGGCTTGAGTCTGAGGCGGAAGAGTTAAAACAACTACTCACCCAGGCCGAGGCCAAGCAGGGGCAGATCAAGGAAGAAGTTGCCAGATACCGACAACGCTTGGAGTCACTGGAGGAGGAATTAGGCGAAGGCCGCCAGGCTGCCGGGGATCTGCAGCTGCGGTTACATGATTATCAGCGCCGGGAAGAACGCTTGATTGTTCAACAGGAGCACATTCTTGAACAGGTATGGCAGGGGTATGAAATCACAGAAGAGCAGCTGCTAGAACAAGTGGAGCCTGCCGCCGACGCAGCCAAGGCCAAGCGGCGTGTGGGGTATTTGCGAACCCAGTTGCGGGAATTAGGACCCGTCAATCTCAATGCCGCCGAGGAGTATCGGGCGGTTTCTGAGCGGTATGAGTTTCTCCGGCGACAGCGAGATGATTTGGTGGAAGCCAGAGGCTCTTTGCGGCAGGTGGCCGAAGAGATGGATCGGGTCTGCCAGGAGAGATTCGATGCTACTTTGCATCGGGTGAAGGAGAATTTCCGGGACATTTTCCGTCGGCTCTTTGGCGGGGGCGATGCCGACTTGGTCTTAGTCCAAGAGGGCGAATGGGAAGAAAGTGGTTTGGAGATGTATGCCCAACCACCGGGTAAGAAACTGCAAAGTCTTGAACTACTCTCCGGTGGGGAGCGAACCCTGGTGGCAATCGCCTTCCTCTTCGCCATGCTATCGGAGCGGCCCAGTCCCTTTTGTGTCTTGGATGAAGTTGATGCCGCTTTAGATGAGGCTAATCTGAAGCGATTTGCCAAGTTGCTGCGGGAGTATACCGACAGCGTGCAATTTCTAGTGATAACCCATAGGCAAGGAACAATGGAACTGGCCGATGTCCTGTATGGGGTGACCATGGGAAATGACGCCATTTCGCGCTTGGTCTCCGTCCGGCTCAGTGCCGAGGGAGAAGTAGCCGTGGGTACTTAGGACAGCAAGGGAGGCAGGAAAGGATGGTATTGCGCAACCTGTTTCGGCGCAAGGGTGCTGCCGAAAGGGAAGAAAAACTAACCAAGGAGCAGTCGGTAGAGAACCAGCGGGAGATCGCCGAGAAAGAGGAGATTCAGCAAGAGGAAGTTACCCCCGGAAAATCCGGTGCTGACGAGGCTAAGACCTCCGACGACGAGTCTTCTCCCAATGGGGGCGGTAGGGGACTATTTGCCCGCCTGAAGCAAGGTCTAGCCAAGACCCGCAGTGGTTTTGTCAGTCGAGTAGATCAGGTGCTGACCCGAAGTGAAATCGATGAGGATATCTTGGAAGAGCTGGAAGGATTATTGGTTCAGGCGGATATCGGGGTGTCCACTACTTTGTACTTGATGGACGAGCTTCGGACGGCCATTAAGGAGCGGGGGCTTAAGCGTGCCGACGAGTTGAGACCCGTCTTGGCAGAGCTAATCGGTGAGATCTTGACGGCTAATTCGGGACAATTGGCTCTGCGGGAGGACTCGCCAACGGTTTATGTGGTGGTGGGAGTGAATGGCGCTGGCAAGACCACAACCATCGGTAAGCTAGCCTATCGATATACACAGCAGGGCAAGAAGGTCTTGCTCGGTGCCGGGGACACCTTCCGAGCGGCAGCCATCGATCAGTTGGAGGTGTGGGCCAACCGGGCCGGTGCCGATATGATCCGACACCAAGAGGGCTCTGATCCCGCGGCCGTGGCCTTTGACACCATTCAGGCTGGCAGAGCCCGGGGAGCCGATGTGATCATTATCGACACCGCAGGACGTTTGCAGAACAAAACCAACTTGATGAAAGAGCTGTCAAAGGTGTATCGCGTGGTGGAGCGGGAGTTGGGTCGGCCTGCAGATGAGGTGATCTTGACTGTAGACGCCACCACCGGTCAAAACGCTCTGTCCCAAGCTCGGGTCTTTAGTGAAGCGACTCCCGTCAGTGCCGTTGCCTTGACCAAACTCGATAGCACTGCCAAGGGCGGGATTGTCGTGGCCATTGCCCATGAGCTGGGACTACCTATCAAGTTGATTGGCATCGGCGAAGGATACAATGATCTGCGGGATTTTGTGGCTGAGGATTTTGTCGATGCCCTTTTTGCCACGGAAGATTAGCGGCAAGCAAGAAAACTAGTTGACAATCGATGATGGCTTGGGTATACTAACCTCTGTCAAGCAATTCTGCTTAACAGAGGTTGTTTCTCATGGATAATTTGACAGAGAAAAATTTGCTCTTCGATTTCTATGGCGCGATTTTGACCGAGCGTCAACAAAAGGTCTTCGAACTATACCACGAAGAGGATCTATCTTTGGGTGAAATTGCCCAGCAACTGCAGATCAGTCGCCAAGGTGTCTATGATTTGGTCCATCGCGCTGAACGGTCGCTCCGGGAAATGGAAGATAAGCTCGGCTTGATTCGGCGTTATCGGGAAGAGCAGGAAATTGTGGCCATAGTAGAAGAGCAGCTGCGAGAAAGCCTCGATCTAATGGGTGATCAACCCGGTTCGGAGCAAATACGCCGAGCGCTGAGCTATCTAAGCAAGCTGAAATAGGGTTGTTTGGTGTACAGGCTGGCCTATGGGAGGACGGTGACCATGGCGATATTTGGTAATCTGGCGGAAAAGCTGCAAAATGCCCTAGATGGTCTGAAGGATCGTGGCAAGCTAAGTGAAAAAGACGTCAAGACCGCCCTGCGGGAAGTGCGATTGGCCCTCTTAGAAGCCGATGTAAACTACAAGGTTGTTAGGGATTTTGTCAATCGGGTCCAGGAACGGGCTGTGGGGCAGGAAGTGTTGTCCAGTCTGTCTCCGGCTCAGCAGGTCATCAAGATCGTCCGGGATGAGCTGACGGAACTAATGGGAGGTTCCCACAGTCGGTTGGAGTTATCCAGTCGAGGGCCCAGTAAGGTGTTGTTGGTGGGATTGCAGGGAGCAGGAAAGACCACTGCTGCCGCGAAGCTGGCCTACCAGCTGAAGAAACAGGGCCATCGGCCACTGCTGGTTGCGGCCGACGTGTATCGTCCAGCAGCCATCAAGCAATTGATGGTGCTGGGGGAGCAGGTAGAGGCTCCGGTTTTCCAAATGGGCGACAAGCTAAGTCCCGTTGATATTGTCAAGGCCGGTGTCGAGCATGCCCGTACCCACGGCAATGATGTAGTCCTGATAGATACGGCTGGTATGATTCAAGTTGACGAAGATATGATGCAGGAGTTGGAGGAGATCAAGGCGGCCACTGAGCCTGATCAAATTCTACTCGTTGTTGATGCGATGATTGGTCAGGAGGCAGTGAATGTAGCCCAGGAATTCGACAATCGCCTTGATATCGATGGTGTCATCTTGACCAAGATGGATGGTGACGCCCGAGGGGGAGCAGCACTGTCCATTCGGGCGGTGACCGGTAAGCCCATCAAGTATGCAGGAATGAGCGAAAAAATCGATGGATTGGAGCCCTTTCACCCTGATCGGATTGCCTCGCGTATTTTGGGAATGGGCGACGTGCTTAGCCTGATAGAAAGGGCAGAATCGGCCATCGATGAAGCCAAGGCCAAGGAAATGGCCGAAAGGTTCCGAAAGGCAGAGTTTACCTTCGATGATTTCCTCGAGCAGATGAAGCAAGTGCAGAATATGGGTCCCTTGGAGCAGATCATGGAAATGATTCCCGGCATGTCCCAGGTGAAGGGACTAAAGGGCTTGGAGCTTGATGAGAGTCATTTCAAGCGAATCGAGGCCATCATTTACTCAATGACTCCCCAGGAGCGAAGAAATCCGGGAATGATTGATCGCAGCCGGAAACGGCGAATCGCTGCCGGCAGTGGAACTCGAGTTCAGGACATCAACCGCTTGCTGAAGCAATTCCGAGATACAAAACAGATGATGAAGCAACTGGGAGCTATGGAGAGAACTAGCCGCAAGCGGAAAGGGCTTTTCCGGATGTTCAACTAACCCGAAGGGTTACGCTAGGAGATTAACGGTACCTAACCGTTAATTATACACAAATGGTGTTTGGTGGATTTTTCCAATAATAGACTTAGAGGAGGTGACACAGATGGCAGTACGAATTCGATTGCGCCGTATGGGTGCCAAGAAACGCCCCTTTTACCGGTTGGTAGTTGCCGACTCCAGGGCTGCCAGGGATGGTGCCTTTATCGAGCAGTTGGGATACTACAATCCGATTGCCGAACCGGCAGAGATTCAGATAGATGAGGATAAGACCTTGGATTGGTTGCGCAAGGGTGCTCAGCCGTCCGACAGTGCCAAACAACTGCTTACTCGAGTCGGGATCATGAAGAAGTTTACTGCATCTCGCAAGTAGGTGCAGCAGGGGGTAAGCTAGATGCGAGAGCTTGTTGAGTTCATGGTTAAGTCACTGGTTGATCAACCAGAGGATGTTCAGGTTAGTCAAGTTGAAGGTGAAAAATCCCTGATCATCGAGTTACGAGTGGCAGAGGAAGACATGGGGAAAGTGATCGGCAAGAGAGGCCGGATTGCCCGAGCCATTCGGACCGTCGTCAAAGCCGCAGCAACCAAAGAAGGAAAGATGGTCCACGTTGAGATCATCGACTGATGCTCCGGTGATTTTTGGCGGTGTCAGGGGGGATTTGGTGGACCACATTACAGTGAATCTACCGATTACTTGGAAGTCCGTTGTTACTGAAAGACTTAAGGAAGAACTAGTTAAAGAAGCTCGCCGTAGCATTGGACAGCTAGACATCGAACTACAGCAGCTGGAGTTCCAAGCCAAACGCATGCTACCGGATCTGGAAAAACAGAATCTCAAGCGGGCCATGGATGTTCGACTGCAACTAGATGAGGAGAGGGAGAAGCGCCAACAGGCCAAGGAACGAGCTCAGGCTCGACTGAGGGAGATAGAAGCCCTTAATCTCGGCGACGAGATTACCCGAGGCACCCTGCAGCGCATCGTCCGGCTCGAGGTCGGAACCTCCTTAGAACAGTTGCTGAGACAGGAGATTCTGACAAAAGATGGTGTAGTAGTTGAACTGCGTCAAGGCTAACCGCAGAACGTCTGGGGAGTGGAGCTTTAGGTGACATCAAGAACTGAGCTGTTTGACATCGGACGGATAGTCCGCCCCCATGGCGTACGGGGTGAGGTAAAGGTTGAGCCCTCCACTCAATTTCCCGATCGGTTCCTCGAGATGGAATCCGTCATTGTCCGTCCGCCCAATCGGGAGCCAAGACGATATCAGATTGCTCAAGCCAGGCATCAGAACAATTTTGTGCTCCTGAAGCTGGTGGATATTGACAGTATGGAGGCGGCGGAAGCATTGCGGGGAAGTGACCTTTTGGTCACGAGGGAAGAGTTGGTATCCCTACCCCCGGGACACTATTATATTTTCGACTTGATTGGTCTTAAGGTTGTAACGGTGGATGGTCGAGAACTAGGGACAGTCAAGGACGTGTTGCAGCCTGGAGCCAATGATGTCTATGTGGTTCAGTCTCCAACTGAGGCAGCCAGGCAGATTTTGCTGCCGGCCATTAAAGATGTGGTCAAGGAAATTGATGTGGAATCAGGGCGGATGGTCGTTCAACTATTGCCCGGTCTATTAGATGACGAAGAGTAGGGTATATGGGGTGGCGTCGGTGCGGATTGATATTCTAACGTTGTTTCCGGATATGTTTACCGGTCCCTTTTCGGAAAGCATCTTGAAAAGAGCTCAGGAAGCCGGCTTGGTTGATATCCGGCTGTGGAATATCAGGGACTATGCTACCGACAAGCACCGCCAGGTTGACGATACACCCTTTGGGGGTGGAGCGGGTATGGTCCTCAAGCCCGAGCCCATGTATCGGGCGCTGGCGGCGGTAGAGGAAGCGGTGACTGAGGCCTTAGGCAAGGGTGGTCCCATCTATCTGCTCAGCCCACAGGGCAAGCTCTTTGACCAAGAGATGGCCAAATCGCTGGCTACTCTCCCTCAGATGACCCTAATCTGTGGTCACTACGAAGGGTTTGACGAACGTATCCGCCAATGGGTTACCGATGAGATTTCGATTGGAGACTTTGTTCTCACCGGAGGCGAGTTGCCGGCAATGGTTGTTGTCGATGCAGTGACTCGATTGTTGCCAGGGGTCTTGGACCCTGCCAGTGCCCGGGAGGATAGTCTCTATGATGGGTTGTTAGAGTACCCCCAATACACCAGACCTCGGGTCTTTCATGGACTAGAGGTTCCGGAAGTGTTGCTTTCGGGACACCATGAGAAGATTAGACGGTGGCGGCGGAAAATGTCGCTGCTGAGGACATGGCAACGTCGGCCAGATTTGTTAGAGAAGGCCAAGGCGCAGCTGTCTGAACAGGACTTGCGCTGGATCGCTGAGTTTAGCGAAGGAAAAATAGAGGATTGAGTTTCGATAGCAGAAGATCGACTTTCGAGAGGAGGTTTTGAAGTCAATGGACATTATCCGCACCCTAGAGCAGGAGCAGATGCGCACTGACATTCCTGATTTTCGTCCAGGAGATACAGTTCAGGTTCACGTCAGAGTTGTAGAAGGTGAACGGGAACGGATTCAAATCTTTGAGGGTGTAGTGATCGCCCGCTCCGGTAGTGGCATTCGGGAGACCTTTACTGTGCGTAAGATTTCCCAGGGTATTGGTGTCGAGCGGACTTTCCCTGTTCACTCCCGGAGAATCGCAGAGATTGTAGTAACTCGTCGGGGTAAGGTACGCAGAGCAAAATTGTATTACCTACGGCAACGTAGAGGAAGAGCTGCCAGGATCAAAGAGCGAAGCATTTACTAAACTGAAGCTCCTTTATTTGTCCGGTAGTGGGAAAGGGACTTTGACCGGTCCCTTTTTCTCTTATTGCCTAGCGCAATTCTCGCATGAACTAGGGAGGTGAATTAGTGGGGGGACTAAAATCCGAAATTCGGGAGTATGTTGAAGCCTTAGTGATTGCCGTTGTTCTCGCGTTATTCATCATCACTTTTATCGCCCAGTCCTTTTTGGTACAGGGGTCATCGATGGTCCCAACACTGCATGATGGTGAACGACTTCTGGTCGATAAGTTGACTTGGCGATTTCGGGAGCCAAAGCGGGGGGAAATCGTGGTATTTAGGTACCCCAGCGATCCCAGACGCAAGTTTATCAAACGGATTATTGGCGTTCCGGGAGATCAGGTCCTCATCAAACAGGGATACGTCTATGTCAATGGGGAACGGCTAGAGGAAACCTACATTAACGGACCAACCTTTGGTGCCATCTACCGTGACACGATGCCGGTACAAATCCCTGAGGGACACTATTATGTCTTAGGTGACAATCGCACCAATAGCGATGACAGCCGGTTTGATGATGTGGGATTGGTTCCGCGGGAATTATTAGTGGGTCGTGCTTTGCTGCGATATTGGCCCTTAGCGGAAATTGGAATTCTACAGATTCCCCGGGTGCTCACGGAGCTGGAGTAGGTTTATTTCAGTTATTTCTAGCTGTTTGGCACAAGAATATCGGATATAGGGTGACGACAATTGACGACATTGATTCAATGGTATCCCGGGCATATGGCTAAGACCAAGAGGATAATTTCAGAACAACTGAAGGTGGTAGATGTTGTCGTAGAGGTCGTAGATGCCCGCATTCCCTACAGCAGTCGCAATCCCGATTTACCAGGGTTGATCGGCGAAAAGACCCTGGTCTTGGCGATGACCAAAATCGATTTGGCCGATCCGCGCATTACTCAGGAGTGGCTCGATCATTGGCGCCGGGAAGGTCAGGATGTTGTTGCCCTTAACCTCACTAGTGGCCAAGGGGCGAGACCCCTGCGGGCTCTACTGGAAAGGATTGCCGATGGGGTAGCCAACCGGATGAGACAGAGGGGGCGGCAACCTCGGCCCCTACGGATTCTGGTAGCGGGAGTTCCTAACGTCGGCAAGTCATCGTTGATCAACCGCTTAGCAGGCAAGGCGAAGGCGAGGGTAGGCGCCAAGGCCGGTGTTACCCGGGGTAAGCAGTGGGTTCGTGTTGGCAATAAAATGCTGATCTTGGACACCCCTGGGATCCTATGGCCTAAGTTCGAGGATCCACAGGTGGCCTTTGGGCTAGCGGTGACGGGAGCCGTTAGCGATGAGGTCTTTGACTGGCAACAAGTGACGGTGAGGCTGGTTGAATACCTCTGCGAGGCCTACCCTGAGACTCTCCCCACCTACTACAAGCTGAAGGAAGAATTGCCACCGACAGCCGTGGAAGTAATCGAAGCAATTGGGAGAAGACGGGGATTATTGATGTCGGGGGGCCGGGTCGATTTTGAAAAGGCCGCTCGACTGATCCTGCAGGATTTTCGCAGCGGCAAGCTGGGTCCAATGAGCTTAGACCAACCCTAGGGCCTTAACCAAACTCAATATGCTCTTGATTTGTGTAGAGGGCGTCCTGTTGAAAACAGGGTGCCTTTTTTTGGTTTTAAGGAGGATACCTAGCATTATGTGAGAAAGTTTACTATTTGGTATAGAAAGGAGTTGCGGTGTTTGGGGAGGAACTCAGCAGAACAATTTACACTCCAGCACCGTCGGTTGTACCGCTATCAGAACTGGTTGCTTAACAGGGCTGGCGTTAGCTGTGTAGTTGGAGTCGACGAAGCTGGGCGAGGGCCCTTGGCTGGTCCGGTAGTGGCCGCGGCGGTGGTTCTATCGCCGGATCGTCCCATTGTGGGCCTGCGGGACTCGAAGCAACTTACCCATCAAAGGCGGCAGCAATTGGCTGCGGAAATCAAGGAGCTGGCTTTGGCCTGGTCCTTGGGGGAAGCTACGGCTGGGGAGATCGATCGAGTGAATATTCTTCAGGCAACCTTCCTGGCGATGCGCCGGGCCTTGGCGGGATTGTCGGTGCCGACCAACGCAGCCACAGAAGGTCTGGTGCTTGTTGACGGCAGGATGGTTATTCCTGGAATCAACTGGCGGCAAAGAAGTGTGGTTAAGGGTGATGCTCGGGTAGCTGCGATTTCTGCCGCTTCCATCTTGGCCAAGGTGCATAGGGATAACTACATGTGTGAAGTGGCCCGTAGGTATCCTGGCTATGGGTTTGAGCGCAACAAGGGGTATGGCACCAAAGAGCATTTGGCTGCTTTGGACAATTTGGGGCCGACACCGGAACATCGGCGTAGCTTCGCTCCGGTGGATAGGGTTCAGTTACAGTTATTCGAAACGTAGGAGGATATGGTAATTGCACATAGTAAGGGTGGACAAACTGAAGCCTGGGATGCGGCTGGCTCGACCGGTGTTCAGTCCCGACGGGGGATTGCTCTTGGCCACGGGAGTTGTGCTTCAGGAATCATATATCCGTAGGTTAGCTCAACTTGGATACTTGGCAGTTTATATCGGAGATCCGGAAGAAAGTTATGAAGGTGAAGTCCTAGCACCGGAGATTCAGGCCAAGGCGACTGCTGCCGTTGCCAAAGCCTTTTCGGCAGCTCGCCTTGGGGCAACCATCGATTTTGGTCAGCTCAAGGACGTGGCCGCGGCCATAGTTGAGGAAGTGGTGAAAAACCGCGATATAGTGCCGGGTTTGGGTAGCATCATGTCCTTTGACAGCTATACCTTCTCCCATAGTGTCAATGTTTGTGTGATGTCTGTCAGCGTCGGGTTGGCGATGGGGCTTAATATTCCCATGGCCAATGAACTTGCCATGGGCGCATTGCTGCATGATATTGGCAAGGTCCTGGTGGGACCGGACATTATTCAAAGCCCTACGGGATTGACCGCTGCGGAATGGGAAGAGGTAAAGCGCCATCCCGAGTACGGATTTGACCTGTTGCGAAGAAACCATCAGGTAAGTGCCCGAGTAGCCCACGTGGCTTACCAACACCATGAGCGGATCAAGGGACAGGGGTATCCCCGGAAACTGCGGGGAGATGAGATCCATTTGTTCGCCCGGATCGTGGCGGTGACAGATTCCTATGACGCAATGACGGCTGATCGGGTGTATCGGAGTGGGAGGCAACCCTTTGATGCGCTGCAGGTAATTCGCAGTTTGAAGGGGATCGAGTACGATCCTGAAGTAGTGGACGCCCTGTTGGCCAGTACCGTGCCCTATCCTCTAGGTGCCATGGTGCAGCTGAGTTCCGGTGAGATTGGAACGGTGGTTGAAGTCTGCACCGAAAACAAGAAACGGCCGGTGGTTCGGCTCCAGTATGCCCCCGATGGCAATCAGATCTCTCCGCCCCGGGAAATTGATCTGCGGCGAGAGCCTCGCCTGGAGATTTTAGGGCTGGTAATTGCCTAGTGAAGGAGAAGAGATGGCAGGCCTACCGGTAGGGAAGGCGCGGCTAGAACTTAGCCAAGGATCATTTGCTTAGGCAGGGATATCAGTCTTGGAGCAGAACCTACGGACCCAGGTCGGGGAGATTGATATCATCGCCCTTCAAAGGTAGTGACTGGTACCTGTTGAAGTGTTTGGAGAAAAGGCAGAGATTCGCCGTCTGGAAGGAGCTTTCCACGGTGACGAAGGATAGCCCTGCCGCTATATAGGGGAGGGAAGGGAATTGAATGGTAAGGAATTAGTTTTGGCGGCCTTGGAGGCAAGACCGACACCTAGAGTTCCCTGGGTGCCCTTTACCGGGGTGCAAATCGGAAGTTTGCGGGGATATACGGCTACTGAACTGTTACTGAGCTCTGACAAATTAGTTGAATGTGGAATAGAAGCCAAGAGGCTGTATCGTACCGATGGGCAACCGGTGATCTTTGATCTGCAAATTGAAGCGGAGATTCTGGGGTGTGAGCTGCAGTGGGCCGATGAGGCTCCACCCAGTGTGATCTCTCATCCTCTGGCTTCAGGGTACGAGCCCCTTGAGAACCTGGCCATGCCCACTCCCGAGGATGGTCGCTTGCCTATCGTTCTCGATGCAATGGCGAGACTAAAGGAGGCAATTGGCGAGGATACGGCTCTATATGGATTGGTCTGTGGGCCCTTTACCTTGGCGATGCACCTGCGGGGGACTAATCTCTTCCTGGACATGTTTGACAGTCCAGACCAGGTTAAGGAACTAATCGCGAAATGTCGAGAGGTCACCCAAACCGTTGCCGCCTATTACGTAGATGCGGGAATGGACGTCATTGCCGTCGTCGACCCGATGATTTCCCAGATCTCTGCTGAGCATTTTGCCGAGTTCGTCAAGACTGAGAGCCGCATTCTCTTTCAGGCTTTGCGGGAACTAGGGGTACATTCTTGTTACTTTGTTTGCGGCAACGCCACTCCCCTTCTGGCTGAGATGGCCCAGTGCGGTCCCGATGGGATATCGGTGGATGAGAACGTTCCCTTGGCAGAGGCTCGGAAGGTGGCCAGGGAATACGGAATTTCCTTTGGCGGAAACATTCCCTTGACAACGGTGCTGCTGTTGGGGCAACCAGTGGACTGCATAGGTATGGCCTTGGAATTGATCGAAAACCACAACGATACTGGGTTTATTCTGTCCCCGGGATGCGACATGCCCTACAACGCTCCTGCCGACAATGTCGCTGCCATTAGCCTGGCTGTCTTGGAGCCGGAGAAGGCTCGACAGTTCGTGGATATGCATGAAAAGCGGGAGGAAGTTGAAGTAGAGGTTGCTATGCCGGATTACGAAAACTTAACCCATCCCTTGATTGAAGTATTTACCATCGATTCTGCTACCTGCCCACCCTGTAAGTACATGGTCGATGCCACCCAGCGGGTGGCGGAGCACATCGCGGGGCCTGTGGACTGGGTAGAGCACAAGGCTACAAGTCCTGAGTCCATTCAGCGGATGAAGCTGTTGGGGGTAGCTAATTTGCCGACGATTGTAGTCAACGGCAAAATTACCTTTGTGTCGGTGATACCGGACTTGCCCACCTATGTCAAGGCCGTGAGGGCAGCCCAAGGGCAGTAGCGGCAGGGAGGGGCCGAGGATGGACAGAGGCAGCAGAATCCCCACCTATTTAGTCACCGGGTTCCTGGGCGCCGGAAAAACCACTTGGTTAAATCAGCTGATCAGACAGCTGACAGGACTGGAACAGACCTTGGCGGTGCTGATGAACGAGTTTGGCGCTACCGGTGTTGACGGAGCCTTAGTCGAGGGATATGGTCATCTCAGTGAGTTGAACAAGGGTTCCATTTTTTGCATTTGTGTCAGAGATGATTTTCTCGCGGAGATGGAGAGGGTGGCCAAGGATGTCAAACCCGACGTGATGGTAATCGAGGCCACAGGAATCGCTGATCCTCTGGAGTTAAGCTCCTTCATCGACGCGGTCCAGCTGCGGGACTACTATGAGTTAGTCAGCACCACAGCCATTGTGGACCCTTTGACCTTTCCTAAGTTGGTTGATGTTGTTCGGGCTGTGCCCCGCCAGGTACAAGCCGCTGATTTCATTGTCCTCAACAAAAGCGATACCGTGGATGCCAAGTACCTGGATCAGGTGCGGCAGTTGTTGCAAAGCATTAATCCTGCGGCGGACATTTTTACAACCAGTTTTGGTCGTCTGGGCTCGACCACGTGGCAGGAAATTATCGCCGGTCGGCAGCGCTTTGTACCGACTGAAACCGATGAACCTACTGAGTTTGCGAGGGACCCGATGCTGTCCCAGCGCATAGCCGTCGGTCCCTTTGCCGATACCTCGGCTGTGGCTGAGTTTGTCCGAAGGTTTCCCGCCAAGGTCCTGCGGGCCAAGGGATTCATCGAAGTTGACGATGAACCCAAGTTGCTGCAGTACGTGGCCGGTCAGTGGTCCCTCAGTGGCTTTTCCGGTGACAGGGCTAGAATCTCCTTGGGAATCTTGGTGGTCATCGGGCATCTGTTGAGCGTCGAAGACTTGACGCAGGCGGGATTCAGCGTGGTCCAGGAACCTGTGGAGTAGGCCCAAGTAAGGGCAGGAATTTCGCAGTTCAAAACGAAGAGTTGACAATGAGACACCAACCAGGGTCTTTTCCTGGGAGGTGTCTTTTTTCGTTTAGAGGGTAGCTAGCTGTGGGCTGTTATGGGGAAGTGGATTACTGGTCATAGTGGGGATCGATACGGCACCGGGGTTGCTGCCTACAGCCATGAGGTCCCGTGGTTACCGGTGGCGAAGTTGCCATCGCTGGGCTTTCCCGTCCAGGGCTAACCCAATCCGTCAAAAGTTGCTTCGGATAGCGAAATACCCCCAGTAGGATGGTTGCAGGATACCGCCATCTGAGATGGTCATCATAAAAGTAGACTTATCTGGGGGGAATCTGACTTTGGAATTTGAAAAGGGTTCAACTCGAATATACCGATGTCCGATCTGTCAAGTTGATACTCCCCATAGTATACGGGGACAGCGGGGAGAAACCTATGCTGTGCTTTGTACCAACTGCGAAGGTGGAGCTTTGGTCAATGAAGATGATTTGCGCTTGTATCAACTACGCTGGGAGGAAGAACTAAGGGAGATTCTCGACAGTTTGGAACGGGAGACAACTGAGGGAGGATATGAGGACATCTGATTATCCCGAAAGGGAACTGAGGTTATCGCTGAGTATGGTGCCGGGCCTGGGCTTCACCCGGCTCACATCCCTAATCAGCTCCTTGGGTCTCTTGGGCAAGGTTCTTAGCTGTACCCAGGAGGAATTAAGACAGGTGTCGGGGACTTGTACCACATTGTACCTCGGCATCGTCGGGCATTTGCAGTCCTTCGACCTAATCGGATATCAGCGGCGGCTGGCAGAGGCCAACATCAAGGCGATTACTGGCGGTTGCGGCAGTGTCCAGTCCGCCGCCTACCCTTTATCACCAGGGCTGTCTAGATTTGTTAAGACAGCCCCTCGTCGCGATTGTCAGTAGCTGCAGGCTACCTCCGATGTCCTCTGACTGGATAGCAGAGTTTAGCGCTGCGCCAGCGGCCCAGTCAGTGGTGGTCATCGGTGGTGTGGCCCTTGGCGTCGACAGCGGCCCCGATTGGGCCATCGTCGGTCGGGACCACGGCGGTGGTAATCTCCAGCGGAGTTCATCGGGTGTATCCCCAGAACCACAGACCACGGCCCGCTGCTCACCGAATATCCTTTGTCAGCCCCCAGAACCGAGCAATTTCCCGGCCTGCAATCCCATTGTGCTGGGCTCAAAGACCACCGGGCTGTCTCATCACCGAACCCGGGGATGCGCTTGCGGCACCGGCACCGATGGCAAATTTCCCGATGGCCGGCGAAGATCGGAGGCGGACAAGGCTATGAGGTGAAGGGCTCAAGCTGCAAAAAATTCCCCTTTGGTCCAGAGGATGTTAAATAGCTGGCCTCATCCTTTGCCCGTGGAGGATCTGCAGCGCTGCACTCAGCTGCCTCTCGATGGCCTGCCGGTGGTCCTGGCAGAATTGGAGCTGCAAGGTATGAATAAGGTGGGTCACGATGGAAAGTGGTACAAGGCCAACAGGAGTTGACTATTTGCAAGTTATACCGCTAAGGGCTATAATTGGTTTCGAAAGCTAAGGGGAGAAGGGATATGAAGAATAGAGTCAGGAAAATCCTGAGCTATGTGGCGGAGCGGGTCCTCACAGCCCCCGTTTCGGCTCAGGATGTTGAGGGAATAGTAAGTGAGCTGATCGAAGACGGTTATTCGCTGCAGGAAATCAATGCAGCTTTTTCCTTAATTTTTTCTCTTCCAGAATTTCTACTGGTTAACCTACCAGAGAGTTTCAGTTCGACCAATGCAATGCGGGTTCTGAGTTGGGCAGAACGAAATAAATTAGAAATAGATGCACAAGGCTATCTTTGGCAGTTGCTCAATAACGACCTACTGACTCCCAGGGAGTTGGAGGATCTGTTACATTCTGTCATGGAACTGGAAACGGATTCAGTCACTGTGGCTGAGTTGATGTGGCTATTCCCCCGCGTTCTTTCAGATCGGATGAAATCATCGTTGTTGACAGGTAGAACGCTATCCAGTCACAAAGATAAAGACGTGCAGATCCATTAGGGCTGCCGTGACCTACGAGGGGTGAAACAGTGCCTAAAGCGTTAGTTATTGTAGAGTCCCCGGCAAAGGCCAAGACCATCAGCAAGTTCTTGGGCCGTGGCTATCAAGTGAAGGCATCGATGGGACACGTCAGGGATCTGCCCCGGAGTCAATTTGGGGTGGATTTGGAAAACGGGTTCAAGCCTAAATACATCACCATTCGGGGGAAAGGGCCCATCCTACAGGAGCTGCGGGATGCGGCGAAAAAGGCCGGAAGGGTCTATCTGGCGACGGACCCCGATAGAGAAGGAGAAGCCATCAGTCGGCATCTGGCCGATGCTCTGAAGCTCGATGCCAATCAGCCTTGCCGGGTGGAGTTCAATGAGATTACTAAGAAGACTGTGCAAGATGCGATTAAACACCCGCGACCGATTAACCAGGACTTAGTCGATGCCCAGCAGGCTCGACGGATTTTAGACCGACTGGTGGGATACAAGCTAAGTCCCCTGCTGTGGAGTAAGGTCAAGCGAGGACTCAGTGCCGGTCGGGTTCAGTCTGTTGCCGTCCGTCTGATCTGTGATCGAGAAAAAGAGATTGAAGCCTTTGAGCAGGAAGAGTATTGGACCGTGGCAGCGGAACTGTACCCCAAGACCGATCCGAAGGGGAAGTTCACCGCACAAGTTACCGGCAAGGATGGCAACAAACTGGAAACCATCGATGAGGAAATGGCCCTGCAGATTGTGACCGACCTTGAGGGAGCAGATTTTGCTGTCAGCAAAGTGGTTCGCAAGGAAAGACTGCGCAATCCGGCGGCCCCCTTTACTACCAGTACCCTGCAACAGGAGGCCTCCCGCCGCCTGGGCTTTAGTGCCTCCAAGACTATGCAGATTGCCCAGCAACTGTACGAAGGTCTCGATGTGGGCGACGAGGGGACTGTGGGACTGATAACATATATTCGTACCGATGCCGTCAGGATCTCCCAAGAGGCACAACAGGAGGCCCGGGAGTATATTGCCGAGGAGTTTGGTCCGGAGTATCGTCCGCAGCAGCCGAGGGAATATCGGACCCGCCGGCGGACCCAGGATGCCCACGAGGCAATCCGGCCCACCTCGGTCTATAGAACTCCCAGCCAGCTCAAGGGATACTTGAAGCGTGACCAACTGCGTTTGTATAGACTGATTTGGGAACGCTTTCTGGCCAGTCAAATGGCCTCGGCAGTGATGGATACCATGCGGGTAGACATTGTTGCCCAACCGGGTACTTCTTCAGGCGCAGGAGGCGGCTGGGAGTATCAGTTGCGGGCAACGGGTTCGAAGATCAAGTTTCCTGGCTTCATGAAATTATATATTGAAGCCAGTGACGATGAAGAGGACACCCCCGGCGAGAAGTTCTTACCGGAGCTGGAAGAGGGTCAGAAACTGGAGTCAACAGCGGTTACACCTTCGCAGCACTTTACGCAACCGCCGGCCCGCTACTCGGAAGCGATGTTAGTCAAGACCCTAGAAGAACTGGGAATAGGACGCCCCAGTACCTATGCCAGTATCATCAGCACGATTCAGAAGCGAGGGTACGCTGAACTGATAGAGAAACGCTTTCATCCAACGGAACTGGGATTCATCGTTACCGATTTGCTGCAGGAGCACTTTGACGAGATTTTGGACACGGAGTTTACCGCCAACCTCGAGGCCCAACTGGATGCGGTGGAGGAGGGAACGATCCGCTGGGACGAAGTGCTGACCCGGTTCTATGGTACCTTTTCCCAGCGACTGGAACAGGCCGCTGAAGAGATGGAGACCGTTGAACTTGAAGAAGAAGTCACCGACGAGATCTGCGAGAACTGTGGTCGTAACATGGTGATTCGACACGGTCGTTTCGGGAAGTTTCTGGCCTGTCCTGGATTTCCTGAGTGTCGAAACACCAAACCCCTGTTGCAGTCCATTGGAGTTAAGTGTCCCAACTGCGGTGGTGACATTGTGGAGCGCCGAAGCCGAAGGGGTCGACGTTTCTTCGGATGCAGCAATTACCCCGACTGCGACTTTGTCAGCTGGGATGAGCCGGTGGGGGAGAAGTGTCCCCAGTGCGACTCGATGCTAGTTTGGAAGCGGCGAAGGACCAAACCCGACCAAATTAGCTGTTCCAACAAGGAGTGCGGTTACCAGAGAACGGTAGAGTCCGATGAATAGCTCTAGTTCCCTTGAGTCGGATGGCAGTACAGGGCTTGAACCGCTGATCCCACAGGATCAAACGAAGGGGAAATGCTAAATGGATATTCAGGCGACGACCATAGTCGCGGTACGAACTCAGGACTCAGTTGCTATTGCCGGCGATGGACAGGTTACTTTGGGCGAACGGACAATAATGAAGCACAGGGCTACCAAAGTGCGCAAACTCTATAACAACCGGGTGCTGGCAGGCTTCGCTGGTTCCGTTGCCGACGCTTTTACTTTGTTCGAGATGTTCGAAGGTAAACTCGAGGAGTATCGGGGCCAGTTGGTCAGGGCCGCAGTGGAGTTGGCAAAGGAGTGGCGTTCAGATCGGGTCTTGCGGCGGCTGGAGGCCATGCTGATTGTGATGGATCGGGAAAGGACCCTAGTTCTTTCCGGTAACGGTGATGTGATTGAGCCCGATGATCAGGTTACAGCGATTGGCTCCGGTGGAATGTACGCCCTGGCAGCGGCCAAGGCCTTAGTGACCCATACTGATCTAAACGCGCCAGAAGTGGCTGTTGAGGCCCTACGGATCGCCTCCTCAATCTGTGTCTTTACCAATGATCAGATTACGGTTTTGACCCTTGACGATGAGTCGTAGGGGGGAGGGTGTGGCAATGGAGGAGTTGACCCCTAGAGAGATTGTAGCTGAACTGGAAAAGTACATCGTTGGCCAGGAAAAGGCTAAGCGGGCAGTGGCCATTGCGATGCGCAATCGATATCGGCGGCGTCGCTTACCTGAAGATCTCCAGGAGGAGGTCTTGCCCAAAAACATTCTCATGATTGGTCCCACTGGCGTGGGTAAGACAGAAATTGCCCGACGCATAGCCAGGCTGGCCAAGGCGCCCTTTATCAAGGTGGAGGCCACCAAGTTCACTGAAGTTGGATACGTTGGCAGGGACGCAGAATCAATGGTCAGAGATCTGGTAGAGGTTTCGCTGCGCCAGGTCAAGGCAGAAAAAATGCTTGAGGTACAAGACAGGGCTAAAGAGATGGCCCAGCAGCGGCTATTAGATATTTTGGCCCCCCTTCCGCAGCGCTCCAAGGGTTTTGGACTACCTAATATCTTTGGGTTTTCCGGTCCCAGGAACCCCGACACCGAGGAGAATTACCAGATCAAACTGGAAGAGGCCCAGGCCAAGCGCAGAGAAGTGGAGCGGGCTTTGAAATTCGGTGAAATGGAAAATGTCGTCATTGAGGTAGAGCTTGAAGACAATAGTGCGCCGATGCTTGAGGTGTTTTCCGGAGCCGGAGTTGAGGAAATGGGGATCAATTTCCAGGATATATTCGGCGAATTTCTCCCCAAGAAGACCCGCAAGCGGAAGACGACGGTAGCTAAGGCTCGCACTTTGCTGGCGCAGGAGGAAGCCGCCAAGCTGCTCAACATGGATGAAGTGACGGCGGAGGCCGTGTCCAGGGCCGAGAACATGGGCATTATCTTTCTCGATGAAATCGATAAAATCGCGGGCCGAGAAGGAAGCTTGGGGCCCGATGTCTCCCGGGAAGGGGTACAGAGGGACATCTTGCCCATTGTGGAAGGCTGCACTGTGAACACCAAGTACGGCCCAGTCAAAACGGATCATATTTTGTTTATCGCAGCGGGAGCTTTTCACGTTTCCAAACCCTCGGACTTGATTCCTGAGCTGCAGGGTCGCTTCCCAATCAGGGTTGAACTGGACACCCTGACAGAGGAGGACTTCCGCCGCATCTTGACGGAACCCAGCAATGCCCTCCTTAGGCAGTATAAAGCCCTGCTGGCCACCGAGGGCATTCAACTTGAGTTCACCGAAGACGGAATCGGTGAAATTGCCCGACTGGCGGTTCTAGTTAATGAGCGTACAGAAAATATTGGGGCCCGCCGCCTGCACACAGTGCTAGAACGGCTCCTAGAGGATGTGTCCTTCCGAGCTGAGGAGTTGATGGGTCAGACAGTGGTGATTGACCGGGACTATGTGGCCCAGAATTTGGCCGATGTGGTCACCGACCGAGATCTAAGCCGCTTTATCCTCTAGATTTTATGCTTTAAGAAGGGATCAGGCACCGTTCCGAGACCATTCGGACCGGTGCTTTTTGATTATCGGGTTATGCGGGACCTTGGTCCCATCGTCGGTTTAGTAAAATAGGACTTGGCGCCTATCTAGTTTAGTAACGTTTGGACGAAAGACGTGCAGGAACTGGGATTAACTTTGAGGAATAGGAAAATATCCTACGAACTTCCAGAGGAATATAAAAAATGTTCGAATATTTTAACCGAAAGCTATAACTTTTGACACGAGGTTAAACAAGGTTTTACCAAAAATATCCAAGTAACGGAGAGTTTCTCGGGAGGCAGTGGATTGATGTTTGAGATTACTTCTGCCCTAGGTAGGGTGCTCGATGCTTTGTCTGTAAGACAGTCGGTGCTTTCCGATAATATCGCTAATGTCAATACACCGGGGTTTAAGCGCAGCGATGTAGATTTTCGAGAGGTGGCCCGGCAAGCCTTCGCTGAATTGGAGAAAACCTCCCCCCATCGAGGACAGCGAGCTTCGCAGGGACCTATTAGGGTGGTTCAAGATCGGACAAGCACCATGCGTAACGACGGAAACAACGTTGATATCGAGCGAGAGATGGTCCTCTTGGAGGAAACGGCTTTGCGTTACAATACCATCGCTGAATATGTATCCCGCCGATTGCGGGACCTTCGTACGGTGATCGATGCAGGGAGGCGGTAACCTATGGGTGTGTTTCTGACTTTGAGTATTAGCGGCTCTGGTTTGACTGCAGAGCGACTACGAATGGATTTAATTGCCGACAACTTGGCCAATGTCAATACCACTCGCACCGAAGACGGCGGGGCCTTTCGCAGGAAAATGGCGGTTTTCGAGCCCAGAAGGGTATCGGGCGCCAAACCGGGACAACAGGCTACTCAGGGAGTTAGGGTGCAGCAAATTGTCACTCAACCAGGGCCCGGAAAAATGGTTTACGATCCCGATCATCCCCATGCCAACGCTGAAGGGTACGTGGAGTATCCCAACATTAACGTGGTTTCGGAGATGGTCGATATGATTTCCGCCACTAGGGCCTATGAGGCTAATATCACAGCGATCAATGCGGCCAAGGCGATGGCTACCAAGGCACTGGAGATCGGGCGGGGCTAGGCTAGGTGCCTAGGAGGATAACGGGAGGAAAAGGAGGCTTCGGGAGATGACCCTTCCCATTAATCTGACAATAACGGAAACAGCTGGGGTTTTCCCTTCTTCTACCAAATCCGATGCGGTGATCGAGAAAGCTGACAGATCATTTTCCCAGATGCTCCGCGAGGCGATTAATGAGGTCAATGAGCTGCAGCACAAGGCGGATGAGGCGATCATGGCCTTTGCCCAAGGTGAGGATATTGAAATTCATTCAGTAATGCTAGCGGTAGAGCATGCCTCCTTAGCGATGAACTATCTTTTGGCTGTGCACACCCGATTGTTACAGGCCTATCAGGATGTCATGCGGATGCAAATATAACAACAGTGGCGCACCAAAAGGGGTTAGTGTACAGTGGGAGAGTTATTTACCAAGACACGGGATCAACTGTTATCAATTTGGAATGGTCTGCCAAGAAGCCGGCGGATCATTATTGCAAGTGTCGGGGTGTTGGTCTTTGTAGCTATCTTGGCCATAGCCCTTCTTGCTGGTCGCAAACAATGGAGACCACTATACAGTCAGCTTCGTCCGGAATACGCCGGAGAAGTGATGTCCTATTTAAGGGACAATGCTATTCCCTATTCCGTAGGAGAAGACGGGGCGACCATTTTCGTGCCCGAGGATCGCCTGCATGAGGTTAGGCTGGATCTGGCCAGTCAGGGATTACCCCGTGGCGGCGTGGTCGGCATGGAACTGTGGGATAGGACGGCGATTGGCGAAACAGAGTTTGACCGCAGGGTTAAGTACATCCGAGCGTTACAGGGAGAGTTGACGAGGACGATTCTCCAGATTGAATCTGTAGCCAGCGCCCGGGTTCATATTGTGCTACCAGAGCACTCCCTGTTCTCTCAATCGGAAAGACCGGCCACGGCTTCCGTCTTGCTGGAAAGAAAACCCGGTGCAGAGATTACCACGGAACAGGTGCGGGCCATTGCCCATCTCATGGCCACCAGTGTCGACGGCCTCGTAGCGGAGAACGTAACTATTGTTGATGAACGGGGGCTGGTGCTCTCGGACGTGTTACATCGACCTGCCAACGCCTTGAGCGGCAGCGAAGGTGTACTCAGCCGCTTTGAGATCGAAAGGGCCTTTGAAAGGGACCTGGAGGTCCGGGTTCAAGCTATGCTGGAAAGGGTATTTGGCTATGGCAACGTTGCCCTGCGGGTCAGTGCCGACCTGAACCTGGATCGGCAAGAAGAGGTCTTCGAGATCTATGAACCGGTGGTCGATGATGCGGGACTGGTGCTTACAGAGCAGGAGTCCCGGGAGTCCTACACCGGTCTGGCCGGTTCTGCCGGTGGTGTTGCCGGGGTGGCCAGCAATGTGCCGGGATACGCGGAGATGGACTTGAGCCAAGTAGGTGAGTACAGTCGACAGGATGCTTCCCGCAGCTATGTGGTGAATCGCAAGAGCGCGCAGGTAGTGCGGGCTCCAGGGCAAGTAGAGCGATTAACGGTGGCAGTTTGGCTGAACAGTGATCTTCCGCCGGCGCGACTGGCGATGGTGGAGCAGATGGTGGCAGCGGCGGTAGGGTTGCAGCCGGAACGGGGTGACACCGTTACCGTTGACGTGATGGAATTCGATCCATCGCCGATGATGGCGATGGCCGGTGATTTGGTGGCAACGCCTGATTATGTCCTGCTTTCCCATTGGATTTGGTACGTTGCTGCTGCTGTCTTGTTGCTGTTGCTGTGGATGGGATGGCGGAGAAGAAGACGAGCCCTGGCGCCCGGTGGGGATACACCGGTAGTCGATGTTGTCGTTGACGATAACTTGGAGGATGAATTGGCGGTGCCGCGGCTAGAGCGACAGCCTCACAAGTCCCTTGAGGCCATTCTCGAGATTGCCAACGAGGAACCCGACGTTGTCGCGGCTTTGCTCCGGGCTTGGATGGATGAGGAGTAGGGGAGAGGTACCGATGCCAAATGTATCTGAGTTGACGGGAAGACAAAAGGCCGCTGTTTTGATGATTGCCCTTGGCCCCGAAGTCTCTTCCCGGGTACTAAAACATCTAAGAGAAGATGAAATCGAAGACTTGACCTTGGAAATCGCCGGAATGCGTCGGGTTTTTCCCGATGTTAAGGATATGGTGTTGGAAGAATTTTCCGAGATGTATCAAGCCAGTGATTTTATCTCTCGGGGTGGCGTTGACTATGCCAGGGAGATGTTGAGCAAAGCCTTGGGTGAGGAGCGAGCCGAAGCAATTTTGCACCGGCTCACTTCCAGTTTGCAGGTGCGCCCCTTTGACTTTGCTCGCAGAACCGATGCTGCTCAGATTCTCAGCTTTATTCAAAACGAGCACCCCCAGACAATTGCGTTGATCATGGCCTATTTGGAACCGGATCAGGCTGGAATCATACTTTCCGCCTTAAGTCCTGACCTTCAGGTTGAGGTTGCCCGCCGGTTATCGGTGCTGGATCGGACCTCCCCGGAGGTATTGCGGGAAATTGAGGCTCAGCTAGAAAAGCGATTGTCATCCTTTGTTACCGAGGACTTCAGTGTTGCCGGGGGTCTGGAGGCTGCAGTGAATGTATTAAATAATGTTGACCGAGGCACTGAGAAGACGATTCTAGATGCGTTAGAAGAAAGTGACCCTGACCTAGTCGATGAAATCAGGAAGCGGATGTTTGTCTTTGAAGACATTGTTCGGCTCGATGACCGTTCTATCCAGCAGGTCTTTAGAGAGGTGGAAAGCCGAGTCTGGGCTCTCGCCTTAAAGACTGCCGGGGAAGAGGTTAGCGAGCGAATCTACCGTAACATCTCCAAGCGAGCCGGTGAGATGTTGCGAGAAGAGATTGAGTACATGGGTCCGGTACGTCTGCGGGATGTAGAGGAAGCTCAGCAAACCATCGTGGCGGCTATTCGCCGGCTAGAGGATGCCGGAGAGATCGTCATCTATCGAGGTGGAGAAGATGAAGTTGTGGTCTAGTAGGATTATCAAAGCGGCTGAGCTTGAGGCTATCCAGGAAAATGATGGAGCCTGGTCCCGTTCCTTGGCCAGGATCAGCAACGGTGCAAGCGTCAGCTGGCCGGTGGATACCACAGCGGTGGATACTGTAGCGGTGGAGGCAGCGAAGCTGCAAGCTCAGGCCGAGGAAAAGGCTAGAGCTATTATCGCCCGTGCCAAGGAACAGGCCCAAGAGATCCTAGAGCAGGCCCGCCAGGAAGGCGAAAAAAAAGCCCGGAAGCAGCAGAAACAGGCCTATGAACAGGGGTTTGCCCAGGGCCAGAAGGAAGGCTATGAAGCCGGGTATAGTCACGGCCAAGCGACAGGTCAGGCTGAAGGGCAGCAAGCCTGGGTAGATAAAATACAACAGCTAACAGAGCTTATCCACCAAACGGCCGGGATCAGGCAACAGGCCTTGGCGCAAAGTGAAGGGGATATTGTGCAACTGGCCCTAGCCGTAGCAGAAAAGGTGATCCGTGAGCGCATTAAGCAAGCTCCTCAGGTGACGGTGAATGTCATCGAAGCTGCCCTGGCTTCCCTGCCGGGAGCAGAGCGGGTGCGAGTCAAGGTGCATCCTACGGTGGCGGCATTGTTGCAGGATAATTCCGACCTTTTGCAAGGGGTACAGGGGTTTGAGGGGATTGAATTTGTGGAAGATGTCTCTATCGAGCCCGGTGGTTGCGTGGTGGAGACGGAGTTTGGCAGTGTTGATGGCCGACTGGACACCAGGATGAGTCAAATTGCCCAGGCAGTTATGGACGTGATGCGCGATGGGTCGTGAAGCGGGCCCAAAGGCCTCACCTAAGCGACTATCCCGATATCTCGAGGCTGTTGCGGCCGTTGATGAATTTCGCCACTATGGAGTGGTGACCCAAGTGGTGGGGCTGACTTTGGTGGCCGACGGGCCTCGAGCCAATTTAGGTGAACTCTGTTATATCGACCGAGCCGATCAAGAACCATTGCCTGCGGAAGTAGTTGGTTTTAGCGACAAGAAATTACTACTCATGCCCTTGGGTGAACTCGATGGTATCGGTCCCGGCAATGTGGTGACCGCGGCCCGCACTAGCTTGCGGATCAAGGTGGGGCCCGAACTCTTGGGTCGGGTGATTGATGGACTGGGAGAGCCCATCGACGGCAAGGGAGCAATTCACACCTGCCAGTGGTATCCCCTGCAAAGGCAACCGCCGAATCCCTTGACCAGGCAGCGCATTCAAAGTCCATTGTCCGTAGGAGTCAGAGCCATCGACGGGTTGCTCACCTGCGGTAGCGGGCAACGGGTGGGGATCTTCGCCGGGAGCGGAGTGGGGAAAAGTACCCTGTTGGGGATGATGGCGAGAAACACCACGGCGGAGATTAATGTAATCGCGCTAATCGGAGAGCGGGGCCGGGAGGTAAGGGAGTTTCTGGAGAGGGATCTGGGAGAAGAGGGCCTGAGACGCTCCGTTGTCGTAGTGGCTACATCCAATGAACCGGCCTTGATCCGTCTCAAGGCAGCCTATGCAGCCACTGCGATCGCCGAATATTTTCGAGATCAAGGACACACTGTCTTGTTTATGATGGATTCTGTGACGCGGTTCGCCGCGGCGCAGCGGGAAATTGGACTAGCTACTGGCGAGCCCCCGGCTACTCGAGGGTATCCGCCGTCGGTCTTTGCGATGTTACCAAAGCTGTTGGAGCGCACTGGTCCGGGACCAGAGGGTACCATTACCGCCTTTTATACAGTATTGGTCGAAGGCGATGACATGAATGAACCTATCGCCGACGCTGTGCGGGGAATTCTTGACGGGCACATAGTTTTGTCCCGGAAGCTGGCAGATCAGGGACACTATCCCGCCATAGATGTCTTAGCTAGTGTCAGTCGGGTGATGCCGGAGGTTGTATCGGCGAAGCACCTTCAGGACGCAGCTCGAGTGAAGGAGCTTTTGGCTACCTATTTTGAACATGAAGACCTAATCAACATTGGGGCCTATCAGTCCGGCACCAATCCTCGGGTGGACGAAGCCATCGAGTATCACGAGTCGATTAATAATTTCCTGGTTCAGTCCGTCAATGAGGTGGCTAGGCTGGAGGACACCATCAATGCACTGCAGGCTGTAGTTCGGCAGGATAGGTAGGGAAGAGGAAAATGGGATTCGTTTTTTCCCTGGAGCGGGTCTTGCAGTTGCGGCGCCAAAGGGAGCGGCAGCAAATGCTGCGGTTAGCTGAAGCCCGGCGAAGAGAGCGTGACACTGAAAACCGGTTGCAGGCCCTAAACCATCGCCGCGAAGGGATTGAAATTGAGCTGCGACGATTCCAGCAGACTAGCCCCAGACCAGACATGCTACTTGCTTATTCCAGGCATTTGGCCGCCCTGGGTGAGCGGATTGACGCAACGGAGCGAGAACTTGTCTCTCGCCGGCAAGAGGTGGCGAAAGAAAGGCAGATCCTCAGCTCCCTGGCCAAAGACCGGAAGGTTCTTGAGCGACTACGGGAACGACGGCTCAGTGAGTACCAACAGGAGCAGCTTTACCAAGAGCAGAAAGAGCTTGATGAAATAGCTGGAAAGATGTATTGGCAGCAAGAGGGCGGTGGATGATGCGCAAATTTCTACTAGCAGTGTTTTCGTTGTTCTTGGCCATTGTGGTTAGCGTGATAACTCTCCAGGCAGCGGGAGTGGTGGATTTTGTTTCGTTGGCGATGAACCAAAGTGAGAAGATACCGGCACTAGCCCCCCATATTACCACCTATCGGTTGGGTCAGGAGGAAAGTGAAGAGCTAGCCCGCCAACGGCAAAGCCTGGTCGAGCAGGAGCAGAGCTTGCTGGCCTTGCAGGAGGAAATCGCATCATCTCGGGAAGAGTTGGAGGTAGAGCGGAGGGAGTTAGCGCTACAGTACGCGCAGCTAAAGACTGAAGCTCAAAGGCTCCAAGAGTGGGAGCAGGAACTGAAGGCCCAACAGGAGGTTGTCCAAGACCTTGAGCGGGTACGGAAGATTTATGAAGAGATGGATCCGAAACGGGCCGCCTCAATTTTCTCTGAGATGGACAAGTCAGTGGTAGTAACAATTCTCAGCGGAATGAAGCCGAAGCTGGCTGCCGAACACTTACAAGCGATGGAACCTCAACTGGCTGCCCAAATCCTACAGCTGCTGAGCAGTGAATAGGGTGAGCCAGTTTAGGTATATAAAGGAAAGATGATGGCAAAGGAGGTGAACTATGGGAATTGTAGTTAACGTGCCCATTGCACTCAAAACGGAACAGCAGATTGCCTTACCCAGTTCCGGCGCATTGGGGAAATCGCAGGAAGCTGGCAATTTCCAAGAGATTTTGGGCAATGCTGCTGGCCAGGGCGAGACATCTGTCAAAGGTGATGGTCCAAGGAACGAGGCCCACCGGGAAAGGAATGTGGCAGGCCAACCAGAGCGGCCTCGAGGGGTACCGACTGATGGCGAAACTGAGTCTGGTTCCAGCCAGGAGCTCGATGCGGTGACCTGGTCGCTGCTGATTTCTAATTTCAGCTCCGCTCCAATGGACTCCCTGGAAGACTCTCCCGCCGATGTATCCTTGTCCGGTAGTGAGTTGCTAGGGGTGGGTCCGGCACCGGATGCAGGGGCTGGCTTGGCAACGGTGACTGCCAGTCCGTCCCTAGATGTGAGGGAAGACATTGCCTTGCCGATGTCAATCCAAGGGTCTGATCCCCATCACCTGGCGACAGACAAGGGCGAGTTTCCAGCCAAACCCGGTGAGCTGGCCGGTGGTTTCATTGGCCAGGATAGCGGGCTGGTATCACCAGGGTTACCGGCAGGGTTGTCAGGCAGCTTTGTCGGTGTCAGGCGGCCTGTTGGTGGAGTAATGGGTGAAGCCTTGGGCAAAAGGAACCACCAAGGAACCCGACTGGGGCCCTTAAGATCAGTCCGAGTCCCGGTTGCTGCCAAGGAGCAGGCTACAGGGTCCCTTGGAGGATCCACAGCTCAGACTCCAGCCTCCAGACTTCCTGTTCAAGGGACTGGGGAAAGCCCAGTGGTAGAAGGCCAGATTGGTGAGTTGGATCCTGTGGCAGTCCCGCCTGCCAATCCCAGCGATCATAACCCCGCGCAGGCAGAAGGTGACGCTTTCTTCCCTGTTGGTCTTCAGGGACTGGTTGGGAAGCAGGTGTCGATGGGTGAGCAAGAACAAATGGAGCCCGTGGAGTCCAACTTAAGGCAGTCCGAGGAATCCGACCCGGTGATTGGACCCTTGAGTCGCTATCGCCCCAATAGCCCGGTGGCAGCGCAGAGGGCAATCAGAGACTACACCTGGCAACAGTACACAGTGACTGAAGACGACGGATTCCTTGATGCTAACACGGCTCCGCAAAGAACAGCGCCAGGGCTTGCTGCCTCGGTGGACAAGCAGGAGGACTTTGCGGGAAAAACCAATTGGGCAGCGGACAAATCGGATTTTGAGTCCGAGGCCGTAGTCCGCCGCGATGGAGACGGTGTCGTGGCGGCATCGGAGCTATTCCAGCAACCTGAGACTCGGTTTGATGGGACGGTGCAATCAGGAGCTGAGAGCTCTGCCCTTTCCGATCCCAAAGCCCTTGTCGATCAGGTTGGCTTGGCCATCAGGCGGATGGAGTTATCGAGGGTGGAAGATGTCCATGAGATGCAAATCGAATTACAGCCAGAATGGCTGGGGGAGATGAAGATTCGCATCGAGGTGGAACAACGAGGTGTGGTGGCCAGATTTGCCGTGGAGAGTCACCAGGTAAAAGCCGCCATTGAATCGGGATTTTCCGCACTCAGCGATCAACTCCAGGAACAGGGCCTACAACTAGCTGAGCTTGAAGTCGAGGTTTCTACCTTTGACACCAACTTTGCTGGTCAGTGGGGACATTCCCAATCCGATGCTGATCTGGGTGCCGGCTTTGCCCAAGAACAACAGGGCCGAGTAATGTCGTCGATGGCCCCCTTGGCCAGGAATGATGAGGATAGCGAGCCCGTTGTTGTATCCCGAGCTCGATGGGATTCCACCGTGGACTACCTAGCTTAGACTTCAGGATGAGCGATATGCAAGGAGGTGAAGAGAGTGATCATCAGCGGCAGTAGGACGGCCAGTGCGATGACTGACGTCACCACCACCGTGCAGAAGCAGGACCGGGAGCCAGTCAAAGAGTTGGATAAGAACGCCTTCTTGGAACTGTTGACGGTACAGCTGCGGTATCAGGATCCCATGAGTCCAATGTCGGATCAGGACTTCATAGCCCAGATGGCGCAGTTTAGTTCCCTGGAACAGACGCAAAATCTTGCGGAAGCGATGAATCGGTTTACCGACTCGTACATGCGAATCAGCGCTGTTAGTCAGGCAAGCAGTCTGTTGGGGCGGGAGGTCCAGGCTGTGGACCCTGAGACAGGCTCCACAATTACTGGTACCGTTACTAGGGTAACCTTCATCGATGGGGAGCCGCAACTGCATCTGGAAAAGCATGTGATCTCCATGCGGGACATCACATCGGTAGTGTAAGGAAGAGAGGAAGGGCCTATGGTAGATCGGATAGGCGGATATAACTACAGAATTGGCGGTCCTCGCCCGCAAAGGGTAACAACAGACGTAACCAAGGGACGAACTCAGCAGGCTCAGGGGCATAGGTCCTTTGCTGAGGTTTTGGACAAGCAGCTGCGGACCGATGCTAAGGCGGTGAAGTTCTCTGCTCACGCCACTGCTCGCCTCAAGTCCCGGAACCTTCAGCTCAGTGCTTCCCAGGTGGAGGCCTTGAATCGAGCCGTTGATAAAGCTGCAGCTAAGGGGTCTCGTGACTCGCTGGTTCTGATGGATGATATGGCATTGGTGGTCAGCGTCAAGAATCGGACGGTGATCACGGTGATGGATCAGGAAGGGATGCAGGAGAACGTGTTTACTAACATTGACTCCGCCGTCCTGATGAAAACAAGCGTTGATAGGTAAGAAAAGTCAAGGGCTGGACCTCACTCGAGGAAGCCCTGCGCGACCGCCGACTGACAGAGGCGGTTAGCCTAGGATGTTAGGAGGAAGTACCCGATGATGAGGTCTTTGTTTGCCGGTGTTTCGGGTTTGCGTAATCACCAAACCCGCATGGACGTCATCGGCAACAATATTGCAAATGTGAATACCGTGGGTTTTAAGTCTAGCCAAGTTACCTTTCAGGATGCTTTGAGCCAGACCCTGCGGGGTGCTTCTGCCGCCGCTAAGGGAAGGGGAGGTACCAATCCCCATCAAGTGGGGTTGGGGATGACCATTGGTTCCGTTTCAATCAACCATACCCAAGGCAGCACACAGCCGACGGGAAAACCTACGGACTTGGCTTTGGAGGGTGACGGCTTCTTTGTCCTAAGAGACGGAGCGAGACAATATTACACCCGAGCCGGTACCTTCAGCATGGATGAGCAAGGTAACCTGGTGAATGAGCCCAATGGGATGCTAGTGGTTGGCTGGAATGCCGATGCCAAAGGGAACATCGATATTAACAAGCCAGTGGATGCTCTCAAGATCCCCATTGGCGACATGATTCAACCCAATGCCACCAGTCAGCTGCAAATCGGCGGTAACCTGGATGCCAATGTAAATGGGCAGTTCCGGTTGGGCGGTACCAGTAAGATTACCCTTAAGGATACCGACACTGAGTATGAGCTCAACGTTACGGTGAAACCCACCGGTGAGTTCAATAAGTTTGAGATGGAGATTAGTGTTATTACTGGTGAGCTGACCATAGGTGATAATCCTTCGACCAATAGCGTGAGCATTAGTTTTACTGTAGAGGATGGCGAACTGAAACCCTCTAATCCGAGCGAGGAAATCAAGTTCTATGTCGACGGGATTAACATTGCTACCATAGGACTCAATAATGCTACCGATGGCAAAGACCTATTTGACATCACTGTCACAGATATGGAAGTATTCCAACCCACCATGGATTACGCAGCACCCCAGGTGACCCAGCAGTCTCAGGTGTTTGATTCCAATGGAAACTCCCACATCGTGACTACTGTCTTTACTAAGATCAGTGACACCGAGTGGAAGTATGAGGCCAATGTACCTGGTGGCGCGAATCCCGGCAGGGGTACGCTTGTTTTTACCAATGGCGGAACCATATCCAGCGTGGCAGTGGACGATGCGTTGACTTTTACTCCACCCGGTGCTGATCCAGTTACCATTGCCCTTGATTACTCTGCGATGACGAAGTATGCCGGTGAGAGCGATGCCTATTTGCTTTACCAAGATGGCTATCCCACCGGTGTTCTAGAGGGCTTTAGCATCGATGGGCAGGGCATTCTGACCGGGGAGTATTCCAATGGATTGACCAAGGCTCTAGGGCAGGTGGCAGTGGCTCGCTTCACCAATCCCGCCGGTTTGCTCAAGGCCGGTGAAAATGCCTTTGCAGAGTCTAATAACTCCGGTAAGGCCGATATCAAAGTTGCCGGGATTGGTGGCCGTGGCTCAATTACTCCTGGAGCTTTGGAGATGTCGAATGTTGACTTGTCCCAAGAGTTCACCGAGATGATTATTACCCAAAGGGGATTCCAGGCGAACTCTCGGGTGATTACAGCCTCCGATGAGATGCTGCAGGAATTGGTGAATCTGAAGAGGTAGATGAGGGGATTGTCGTTCCGGTATCAGGGGCCCTCCGGGGCCCCGCCTGAGTAGGGATGGTGTGTGCAGATGGATTTGTCAACGATTCTTGGCTTAATTGTGGGTTTTGCCTTACTTGCCTTGGCAATTTTCGGTCAGGGATCACTACTCGCCTTCTATGATGCTGCCTCGATTATGATTGTCTTCGGTGGTACCTTTGGCGCCGCGATGGTGCAGCATTCCAGAGAGGAAATTATGGGACTGTTTCAGGTGATTCGTGTCGCGTTCGTTGAAACGAGACACTCACCGCAGGCCATTATTCGGATCCTGGTGGGCATGGCGGAAAAGGCGAGACGAGAAGGGTTGTTATCCCTGGAAGCAGAGGTCCTAGAGGTTGACAATGCCTTCTTGCAAAAGGGGATTCAACTGGTAGTCGATGGTACCGATCCAGAACTGGTCCGTAATGTCCTGGAAATCGAGAATGCCTTCTTGCAGGAGAGACATTACGCTGGGCAGCAAATTCTCGAGTCCATGGGTAACTATGCCCCGGCCTTCGGAATGATCGGTACCTTAATCGGCCTGATTCAGATGTTAACGGGTCTGGACAGTCCTGAGTCCGTCGGGCCGGGTATGGCAACGGCCTTGATTACCACCTTCTACGGAGTAGTGGCCGCAAACCTGATGTTCTTGCCGATGGCGGGTAAACTGCGGATGCGCAGTGATAAGGAGGTACTAATGCGCCAGATCATCGTCGAGGGTGTTCTGTCGATTCAGGCTGGGGAGAATCCCCGTTTGGTAGAGGAGAAGCTAAAAGCCTTCTTGGCTCCCAAGCAGCGAGAAGATCAAGAATTGGATTCTCGGACGGGAAGAGAGGAGACTATCAGTGCGTAACCTGGGTAAGAAGCGCTCCTCTGGTGGCGGTAGCCCCTCATGGATGACTACCTATGCTGATATGGTTACCTTGCTGCTCTGCTTTTTTGTTCTGCTGTACTCCTTTTCAGTCTTAGACGTACAGAAGTTTCAGGCTTTTGTTGCTTCCTTGCAAGGTGCCTTGGGTGTTCTCGATGGTGGACTGTCGCTTTCACCGGAGTCAGCGGTAGGTAGCCCTCCTTCGGTCCTCGATCATAGTCTGCAAATTAGCCTTGAGGAAATTGCTCAGCTTCAGGACTTATATGATCTTCTGATGGCAATGCGTGAGGCGGGACAGCTGCCTGCAGAGGTGGAGCTTACCGTTGAAAGTAGAGGTTTAATCATTCGCTTTGCCGACCAAGTCTTTTTTGATCTGGGAAGGGCGAATCTGACGGAGCAGGCTCGTGCGGTACTCAATGAACTTGTTCCCGTTCTCCGGGAATTACCCAATCCCATCAGAGTTGAGGGTCATACCGACAACCTGCCCATCAGGAATCAGATATTTCCCTCCAATTGGGAGCTATCCACCGCTCGTGCGACATCGGTGATTCGGTTTCTCATCGAGGAGCATGGTTTTTCTCCCACGCAGTTGTCGGCGTCTGGCTATGGTGAGTATCGGCCGGTGGCGGATAACTCCACGGATTCCGGCAGAGCCAGGAATCGTCGGGTGGATATTGTGATCCTGCGTCTGGGCCTTAGCGAGGCTGAACCCGTGGGTGAAGAGGACCTGACCGTCGATTCTGTTGGAGATTAGTCGTCAAGCCCTTCCGGCGAAGTACCGGATAACTGGCACAAGGAGGTCAACCATCGATGCCTGGAAAGACGCAACTGGATTTGAGGTTTCTCGTTATTGTCATTTCGTTGATTGTTATCGCGACTATGGGAAGCGCTTATATGACGTTTGTCTTCTTCTCCCGGGGTGAAAGCAGTGGGCGAGCCGATGCCGTTAACGGTCAAGTCCGAGAGCCCTTTGGTCACACCTATGATGCCGGTACTCTGACTGTTAACCTGGCCCCTGGCCGTGGATTGTCCAACAGGTTTATCAGAACGGGGATCGTGATTGCTTCCCAGGACCCTGATACGGTGAAGGAGCTGGAAATCAGGGCTCCCCAAGTTAGGGATTGCTTGATTTCGGTGCTACGGGGTCGCACAGCGGAGGAAGTCCTATCCCAGCGGGGGATGACGCAACTAAAGCAGGAAGTCATTTCGGTCTTGAATGAGATTCTCGGCGCTAGAGCGATTTCCGATGTGTATTTCACCGATTTCGTAGTTCAGTAGCAAGGAAAGTTGGGTTGTAAGTGGGGGTAACTCATGACTAGTCGAGCCTACAAGGAAAGGATTAACCTATCAATGCTTTCTTCCTTGTTGAAACGCTTTGCTCTTCGGGGGGAAGACACAATCAGGCAACTCTTTGCCGTCAATACTATGGTCAATCTAGGCAAAGCTTCCCATGGTGAAGTTGAAGATATGGTACAGGCTCTAGGAAAGCCAGAGGGCTTGGAAGGTGTGGTCCTGTGCTATCAAATGACTGGTGCCATTGCTGGAGAATGTGCCGTGACCATAGACGAGCCTGATATCCACGCTTTGTTGGATAGAACTGTACTAATGTCCTCGCAGGTGGGGATGGCATCCAGTGTTCCAGCAGTTGAGGCTGTTGGTGAACTGTTATTGCGATGGTTGCGTCCTGTAACCAAGGGGATAGCTAATTTCTTGGAAGAGGAAGTTGAGCTTACGTTGCTATCGATTCACTCCTATTCTGACCTGGGGCGGGCTTTTCCCTGTGCCTCCGGGAAAGGAGCGGTCTTGGTCCCGATGGAGTGGTCTTTCTCTGATACTCAGTCGGTGCTGATGCATCTTTGGCTGGAGGGTGGGTTGGCGGCAGGATTAGTGGACAAATGTGTCCATGCATTACAGACGGGTCGAAGCTTGGCTGCCATAGATGCCAGAGAATCCCTGGCAAGTAGCCCCCGTCGGCCGGTGCAGGTCTATCCCTTTCGGCTCAAGTCCTTTTCTTCCACGGCAACTGACGCTGAGGCAAGGGAAATTGAAGTGTTGGAGGATGTATCCCTGGAAGTGGTGGTGGAAATTGGACGGACGACCCGCACAATCGGGGATATTCTCGAGTGGGAAGAAGGGACGGTCATCACCCTGAATAAGCTGGCTGGGGAGTCGGTGGAAGTTTTTATCAATGGCAGCACTATTGCTCGAGGAGAAGTAATGGTACTCGACGGAGTTCTTTCCCTGCGAGTCACTGAGCTAGTTGATCCGTCGCAGTATTGGAGTGGAGTGTTGTCCGGTGGACAGTAGTGTATTGGGCCTGGCTACAACGGTAAGTGAGACAAGTCCCAGCCTGGTATGGGAAGCAGTGCGAGTGTTGTTTGCTCTTATTTTGCTTATTCCCTGTGCTGTTTTTGTCACGCGGCTGTATGGAAGACGGCTGGGGGGAGGCAGACAGGGTCTTATTCAGATCCTGGGACAGGTCTCTCTCGGGCCTAACAATAGCCTGATACTCGTTGGCGTTCAAGACAAGATTTTTCTCCTGGGGGTTGCCAACGATGGGATTTCTACCATTGCTCAGTGGGACCGGGAGGAAGTTAAGTGGCAAGCTGCTGACTCTGCTTTCCAGGAAGAAGCTGGAGGTTTTGCCAACGTACTGAGCAGGGTCCTTCGGCAAAGAGGAGGGACCGATCGTGGGGAATAGGTTATGGTTGCGGATTTTGCTCTCGGGGTTGGTTCTGGCCGCTCTCTTTAGTCTTGCCGGCTTAGCTTCGGCGCAGACCATGGTCCCACTGCCGCAGATCCACCTTGGTGTAGAGGCATCGGATTCACCCCAAGATACCGCGGTATCGCTGCAGATCTTAGCGGTGATTACCATCCTCGCCGTAGCTCCGGCGATTCTTTTGTTGATGACCTCCTTTACTCGGATCGTCATTGTGTTGTCTTTGATTCGCAATGCCTTGGCTACAAACCAGACACCGCCCAGTCAAGTGATTATTGGCTTGGCGATGTTTTTGACCTTTTTTGTGATGGCTCCCACCTTTACCCAGGTGTATGAAGGGGCATTGGCACCTTATCTGTCGGGGGAGATGAGTCAGGCAGAGGCGTTGGAACAGGGCAGCAGACCGATTCGCCAGTTTATGATGAAGCATACCCGTGAGAAGGACTTGGCGGTATTTTACGAGATTTCTAATCACGAGCGCCCCGAAACGCCGGAACAGGTACCGATGCAGATTTTGATTCCGGCCTTTGTTCTCAGCGAGCTAAAGTCGGCCTTTCAGCTGGGCTTTGTCATTTTTGTTCCCTTTATCGTCATCGATATGGTGGTGGCATCGACGTTAATGGCCATGGGGATGTTGATGTTACCTCCGGTGATGATCTCGTTACCCTTTAAGATACTGCTATTTGTGATGGTCGACGGGTGGAATCTGATCGCAAGGTCTTTATTAGTTAGCTTCAATTAGGAGAGAGCAAAGTGTCAGAAAGTCTAATCATTGAGTTGGCCCGAGAAGCGTTATTGGTGGTCCTCAAGGTAGCCGGCCCGATGTTAGGCCTGGGCCTGTTGGTAGGATTGTTAGTCAGTGTCTTTCAAGCGACTACTCAAATCCAGGAACAAACTCTAGCCTTTATTCCGAAAATCCTGGCGATCATGGGGGCCATCGTTTGGTTCGGGCCCTGGATGCTTCGGATCCTGGTGGACTTTGCCCAGCGATTGTTTCTGGCCCTGCCTAGCTTTGTTCAGTAATGCGGCGTAGGGTGATCAGGTGTTTCGGGGAGGGAGGCGGCGGAACTGGGTTTTGAACAGCTGTGGCCCTATCTTTATTGGGGAGTCCTGTGCTTTAGTCGAATAATCGGTCTGATGATTATGGTCCCACCCTTCAACGCTCGGGGAGTTCCGATGCCCATTCGAATCGGAGTGGCTCTGGCGATCACGCTTCTTTTGGTTCCCACGTTGACCTACTATCCGACACCGATTCAGGAGATCACAGCATTGGGTATTGCGGTTATGCGGGAGTTGGTGATCGGTTTAGGGATGGGCTTTGTTGTCAGTATCGTGTTCAATGCCATTTACGTAGCTGGGCAGCTGATTGATGTGCCCATGGGCTTTGGAATGGTCAGTGTCTTGGACCCGAATATTGGCATCCAAGTCCCCATCGTCGCCCAATTTCTCAACATCTTTGCCACCCTGATGTTTTTCGCCATCGGTGGACCCAGGATTGTGATCCTGGTATTGGGCAAAAGTTTTCAGCTAGTTCCCCTTGGCCCTGGCCCCGTTAGTTCCGCGATAGCCAGTGTTGGTTTAGAGGCCTTCATCAAGATGTTTCTCATTGGCGTCACCTTGAGCTTGCCGGCGGTTGCCGCTTTGCTTCTTACCGACATCGCTCTGGGAATCTTGGCTCGAGTGGTACCCCAGATTAATGTTTTCATCGTTGGATTTCCCCTGAAGATTGGGGTTGGGCTGTTGATCCTAGCCCTTGGCATGCCGGTGTATATCTGGGCCTTGGCAGGGCTTTTTGCCAGTGATGGAGTGATTTGGACCTATGTGGAAAGATTCTTACGGAGTTTCCTGTAAGCCATCCTGGGACGAATTGGGAGGATCAACGTGGCAGTTTAACCTGCAGTTATTCGCCGATAGCGACAAGACGGAGCCAGCTACTCCGAAGAAACGGGAGGATGCCAGGAAACGGGGACACGTGCCCAGGACTATGGAACTGGGTACCGGTTTAGTTTTGCTAGGCGGCTCTTTTCTGTTAAGGAACGCAGACCGGTTGCTGGTACAACCCTTGGCTCAGTTGATGCAGATATCCTTCTCCCAGTGGCTGCCAACGCCCTTTACCGAAGAGAAGTTCCTCCAGGGAATTAGCCTGGTTTCTGGGTCAGTGTTTCTGCAGGTGGTGGCTCCCATTATGGGACTGGCGATGTTACTGGGGGCGGGGAGTCAGTTGGTGCAGGTGGGCTTCATGTTCATCGGTGAGGGCTTGAAGCCGAAATTCAGCCGCATTAACCCCGTGGAAGGCGTGAAAAGGATCTTTTCGAAACGGGCTCTGGCAGAGTTGGCCAAGGCAGTACTTAAGATCGTAATCATCGGGTATCTGGTCTACTGGGCCGTCAGTTCCCGAATCGGTGATTTTGTTGGTCTGTTGTATGCCCATCCCACGGAGGCTGCCGCTGCTACCTGGAATCTAATCTGTACCATTGGCATGATGGTAGGGGGCAGTATGCTGGCAATTGCCTTGCTGGACTATCTGTATCAGCGGTATGAGTATGAATTAAACCTGCGGATGAGTAAGGAAGAGGTCAAAGAGGAATTAAAGCAGACCGAAGGCGACCCGCAAATTCGCTCTCGGATTCGGCAGCGTCAGCGGCAGATTGCCGCCAGCCGCATGATGCAGCAGGTACCAACGGCCGATGTGGTGATTACCAACCCGACGGAAATTGCCGTTGCCCTGCGTTACGATGAGATGACGATGGATGCTCCCACTATTGTTGCCATGGGGGCGGGGTTCGTGGCCCAGCGAATTAGGGAAATCGCCAGGGCGAACAATGTTCCCGTTGTGGAGAACAAACCTCTGGCTCGGGCTCTGTTTACGACGGCCCAAGTGGGTGACATGATTCCCGTGGAACTGTATCAAGCGGTAGCTGAGGTCTTATCGGTGATCTATCTAATGAGGAATAGGCGAATCTAGCTTTTTTATCACTCTTGTATCACTAGGCAAGGAGGGGTGCTGAGATGGCGTCGGTTTTTGCCCCATCAAAGGGCGGCGGTCTCATTCAGAAAATTACCGGGCTTTCGGATCTGGGAGTAGTTGTAGTTGTTGTAATGATCGTGCTTATGATGGTCCTGCCGATTCCCCCGGCCCTTTTGGACGTTTTATTGGCGGTCAACATCAGCCTCTCCCTCTTGCTCCTGCTGTTGACGATGAATATCCATGATGCCTTGGAGCTGTCGATCTTCCCTTCATTGCTGCTGCTTGCTACCTTGTTTCGTTTGGCCTTGAGTGTTTCTAGCACCCGCTTGATTCTGCTGCACGCTGATGCCGGTAACATTGTTCGAGCCTTTGGCGATTTCGTTGTCGGCGGTAACTACGTGGTTGGATTTGTGATTTTCCTTATTCTGGTCGTGATCCAGTTCGTGGTGATTACCAAGGGCGCGGAACGGGTGGCAGAAGTTGCGGCAAGGTTTACCTTGGATGCAATGCCCGGTAAGCAGATGAGTATCGATGCTGATCTGAACGCTGGATTAATCGATGAGAACCAGGCCCGCCAACGACGTAGGAAGATCGAGCAAGAGGCGGATTTTTACGGCGCTATGGACGGTGCCACCAAGTTTATCAAGGGAGATGCTATCGCGGGTATTATTATTGTCTTTATTGACTTTATCGGTGGAATCATCGTTGGTGTTGCCCAACAGGGCTTTTCCTTTGCCGATGCTCTCCAGACTTATACTTTGCTGACAGTGGGTGACGGTCTAGTCTCGCAGATTCCCGCGCTGCTGATTTCTGCGGGAACGGGAATTATCGTCACCCGGGCTGGTGCCGATGCCAGCCTGGGCACGGAACTTAACGAACAGCTCTTTGCCGATTCCAAAGTGTTGTTGACCACAGCAGCGGTGCTGGGGCTTTTGGGAGTGGTGCCGGGCCTGCCGACCCTTCCCTTCATGGTCGTGGGAGCTATCTTCGGTGCTATTGGCTATGCCCTGTCGGGGGTCAAGGAGCAAAGTGCCGAATTGCAGGAGCAGGAAAGGGAGGCCCAGGAAATTGAGGCCAGTAAGGCACCGGAGAATGTTTTGGCCTATCTTCAGGTGGATCGCATCGAACTGGAGATTGGCTACAGCCTAATTGCCCTGGTGGATCAGGAACAGGGCGGGGATCTCTTGGATCGGGTGACGATGATTCGCCGGCAGCTGGTCCTGGAACTGGGTCTGGTTGTGCCACCGGTGCGGATTAGGGACAACATGCAATTGAAACCCGGTGAATACGTGATCAAAATCAAGGGTGTGCAGATGGCTAAGGGTGAGCTGTTGCTCAATCATTACCTGGCCATGGATTCCGGCGCGGTCACCCGGGAAATTGAAGGGGTCCAGACCCGCGAACCTGCCTTTGGCTTACCCGCTTTGTGGATTACCGAAGAGAAACGTGAGCAAGCAGAACTGGCGGGATATACCGTGGTGGATGCGCCCTCGGTCCTGGCTACCCATCTAACGGAAATAATCAAGGCCAATGCTGCAGAGTTGTTGGGCCGGCAGGAGACCAAGGCCTTACTGGATCATATGAGAACCGATTACCAAGCGGTGGTGGAGGAGTTGGTTCCCGGAATGCTTTCTCTGGGCGATGTCCAACGGGTGTTGCAGAACCTGCTGCGAGAGGGAGTGTCCATCCGTAATCTGGTGACGATCTTAGAAACCTTAGCAGACTACGGCGAAATGACCAAGGATCCCGATGACTTAACGGAGTTGGTCAGGGAAGCCTTGGGACGGGAGATTTCCCAGCAGTTTGCCGACGAGTCTGGGGTGCTATATGCCATCACCATCGATCCAATAGTAGAGCGGGAAATCGCTGCCGCTTTGGAGCACACCGATCGGGGAACCTTTATCAATCTCGATCCCCGAGTCGCCGGTTCTTTGCTCAATGAAGTGGCCATGGTCTGGCAGCAGGCGGCAGAAACGGGGTTAGAGCCGGTGGTGCTTTGTTCGCCCCAGACGAGGTTGCCCTTTAGGCGGTTAACGGAACGGTCACTGCCGCTGCTGCCGGTACTGTCCTTTAATGAGATTTCACCGGAGATAGAAATTCAGTCAGTAGGGATGGTGAACATCAGCAATGCGGATTAAGCGCTTTGTTGGCCAAACGATGCAAGAGGCCGTAGCGAAGATGCGAGCCGAGTTTGGTTCCGATGCGGTTATTCTGCAGACCAAAGAGGCCAGGAACCGAGGGTTGCGCCGATTCTTTTTCCCAGCCCCGGCCGAGGTCGTCGCCGTCCTGGATAAATCACTGTCTTCCCGTGGATCCAAGGACACCGGTCCAGTCTCTGGCCGGCGGGGGAGGCCATCGACCTTTGAGCAGGAATTGAAACGCAGTGGGCATCGCTGGCAACAGGAGACCGCGGCACCAGGGGAAACCCCCGGTATTACCGTACCGTCTCGTAAGGTGACGGAGCTTTATCGGGCCCAGCACAAGCCTGGCGGCGATGCGGGGCCGTTCCCGGCGTCCTTGGGAGAGATTTCGGAACCGATCAACGGGGCGTCCTCGAAGACCAACGCAGCTGAGATTCCTTCGCAGCTGCAGCCATTGGTAAACTTGCTTCGGGATGCCGATGTTGAGGAAAGACTGGCTGTGTCGCTGGTGCGCTGCGTTGCCGCGGAATTGGGCCCCCAGGCTGAGGACCCAGGGTTAGCTGCCGAGGCCTTGCGCAACAAGATCGCTAGTATTGTCAGGGTGGAGGAACCATGGCAGTTGACCGATGAGCCTGAGATCGTGGCTTTGGTGGGCCCCACCGGTGTGGGCAAGACCACCACCATTGCCAAGATCGCCGCTAATTACGCGCTGCTATCGGACAAGAAGGTGGGTCTGATTACCATGGATACGTACCGGGTAGCGGCGGTGGAACAACTGCAGACCTATGCCGACATGATTGACATTCCCATTGTCGTGGCTGTTGCTGCAAAGGATTTGCAGGAGGCCGTCGAGCAGCAGCTGCAGCACTGTGATCTGGTCCTGGTGGACACCGCCGGGCGCAGCCAGAAAAATACCGAGGAATTGCGGGAACTGAGCCGCATCTTTGACGGCAGTCCCTTAACCCAGGTCCACTTAGTACTCAGTGCAGCTACTCGCTATCGGGACTTGGCCGATATTATTCGGAGATTTTCTGTGCTGTCCCCGACCCACCTGATTTACACCAAGCTTGATGAGACGTCGGCCTACGGCAGCCTGCTCAACGGCTATGCCTTGGCCAAGAAGCCCCTGTCCTTTATCACCGATGGTCAGGAAGTTCCTGAGCACATCGAGGTTGCCACCGGTACCCGCATCTCTGATCTGATTATGGGAAGGGTTAGCCTATGAGGGATAGTATTCCAACTGGACAAGCCGAGGGTCTACAGAGGTTACTGCAAACCGCCACTTCCAAGGGTCAGCGGGAGGGTGGGGCTAAGATCCTGGCGGTGGCCTCGGGAAAGGGTGGAGTCGGCAAGACTAATCTAGCGGTGAATCTCGGCTTGAGTTTGGTTAGACTGGGCAAGCGAGTGGTGATTCTCGATGCCGATATGGGGTTAGCAAATGTGGACATAGTTCTCAACCGGATCCCACGGTATAACCTCACCCATGTCTTGTCGGGACAGAAATCCCTGATGGAGGCCCTGACGGAAGGACCCGAGGGTTTGATGTTACTGGCCGGCGGGACGGGACTCGAAGATTTGGCTAATCTAAGCCGGTGGCGCCTAAAGCGGTTGGTGGATTCCCTTCAGATCTTAGATGCCGAGTTTGATGTGATTATCATCGATTCCGGGGCGGGAATTGCCCATGCGGTAATGACCTTCGTTCTGGCGGCCCAGGAGATACTGGTGGTTACCACCGTGGATCCTACGGCAATTACCGATGCCTACGGCCTTATCAAGGTAATCGCCAACCGGAATAAGGCTGCCAACATTGGCTTGGTGGTCAATATGGTTAGCAGCAAGAAACAGGCTCAGGGGGTTTACGACAGAATTAGCGTTACGGTAAATAGGTTCTTGGGCATGGAGATCAAGTATCGTGGGGCAATCCCAGAAGATCCTATGGTTCGTAACGCCATTAGGCAGCAGCAGCCCTTTTTGCTCCGTTACCCAAGGTGTGCAGCGTCTCGGGCAATTAATGACCTGGCCCATCGTATCGTCGATGAGGAGCAACAACAGGAAGGGGTCGGCGGTATGAAGCTGCTTTTGCAGCGGATCGTGGGGCTTAGTATCGGAAGGACGAGGTAGTTTTCGGAGGCAGCAGGGACGGCCGATTCAGGGTCTGTCTAGTAATTCTCATGAAAAGGGGCGGGGATAATGATTGAGTTGAAACAACAACCACCAAGTGAAGCGTCCCTTTGGGAGAGATATAAGGACTATGGTGATTACAGCGCCCGAGATCAACTGATTCTTCGGTATACAGGATTAGTCAAGTACACCGCGGGCCGTGTGGCAATCGGGATGCCTAATTCCGTCGATATGGAAGACTTGATCAGCTACGGTATCTTTGGTCTCTTGGATGCAGTGGATAAGTTCGATCCTAACCGAGGCATCAAGTTCGAATCCTATGCTACAGTTCGTATCCGGGGAGCAATTATCGATGGGTTGCGAGCTGCCGACTGGGTACCGCGATCGGTACGAGCTAAGGCGAGAAGACTAGAGAGAACTGTGGCGGAGTTAGAGTTTCGTCTAGGGAGAAGTGCTTCGGAGGATGAGATTGCCAAGGCCCTGAACCTCAGCAAGGAAGAGTATTACGAAATGCTTGATGAGGTCAAGTCCACCACCATCACCTCCCTCGATGAGCTCTGGGGAGAAGGCGGCGAAGACGATTTCCTGCGACTGGGTGACATGGTTGAGGATACCAAACTGCCGGAACCGGGGCATGACCTAGAGGTAGAGGCAGTCAAGGCTACTTTGGCCCAGGCGATAGAGGCGCTGTCAGAGAGAGAGCGGCAAGTGATCACCCTATATTACTACGAGAAGTTGACCTTGCGGGAAATTGGTGAGGTGTTATCCGTCACTGAATCTCGAGTGTCTCAAATCCATACCCAAGCGGTGGCCAAACTGCGGAGCCGCTTAGAGCGGATTCGTCATGCAGTAGTTTGACTTTCTCATTGATACCCGACCTGTTGCACACAGAGTTGGAATTATGGGTATACTAAGTAAGCCAGGTTAGTGGGATTTATGAAAAAGACTCCTAATCTAACATTGCTTGGACAAGTAGGTTATGGTATACTATCCAAGGTGTGAATACACACGGTCAAGGACTTTGAGTCTCGGTGTCGATGGCAGTTCTGCTGTCGAAGGGCTCGGAGGATGAGTTGACCGGAGGAAAAAACCAAGAGAGGAGGTGGACGAATGGCACTCGTGTCAATGAAGCAATTGCTCGAAGCCGGCGTTCACTTTGGCCACCAGACGAGACGGTGGAACCCAAAAATGAAGGAGTATATTTTCACCGAGCGAAATGGCATTTACATTATCGACCTGCAGAAAACCGTGCGCCTAGTGGAGCGGGCATACAATTTTATCCGGGAGACGGTGGCAAATGGGGAGAGGATCCTCTTTGTTGGGACCAAGAAGCAGGCCCATGACACTGTCTTCGAGGAAGCTCAGCGGTGCGGTGAGTTCTACGTCAACGAGAGATGGCTCGGTGGAATGCTCACCAACTTCACAACCATCCGCAGTCGGGTTGCTCGTTTGAAGGAGCTCGAGAGGATGGAAGAAGAGGGTGCAATGGAGCTTCTACCCAAGAAGGAAGCTGCTATCCTGCGCAAGGAGATGGATAAGTTGCAGCGGTTCTTGGGTGGAATTCGCGAGATGGATAGATTGCCGGGAGCGGTGTTCATCATCGATCCTCGCAAAGAGCGGATCGCCATTGCTGAAGCTCGCAAGTTGGGTATTCCTGTTGTAGCTATCGTGGATACCAACTGTGATCCCGATGAAGTGGATTACGTTATCCCTGGCAACGACGATGCAATTCGCGCTATTCGCCTTCTGACCGGTATCATCGCCGATGCCGTGCTGGAGGGTAAGGAAGGTCAGCAGGATGTTCCGGCTGATCAAGACAGGTCCGATGTCGAGGAAGTGGCCTTGGAGGTCGAGACCGACGCCCAGGACGAAGGCGAAGAGGAGTAAGTAAAGGCATAGGCGATGTAACATTGGGTAGTTGAATGGGAAAGGGAGGGAAGGGGAGCCTTTCTCTCCCTTTATTTGAGCAGGGAGGTAATGCCGATGGCTGTTACGGCTAAGATGGTTAAAGATTTGCGGGAGCAGACCGGCGCCGGAATTATGGACTGCAAGAGGGCATTGGCAGAGACTAACGGAGATATGGAGGCTGCTGTTGCTCTGTTGCGGGAGAAGGGTTTGGCCGCTGCTGCCAAGAAGGCTCATAGGATTGCAGCTGAGGGCTTAGTCGATACATATGTGGATGCTGAGCATCGGGCCGGCTCCTTGGTTGAGGTCAACTGTGAAACTGACTTCGTTGCCAAGACCCAAGAGTTCCAGGACTTCGTTAAGTCTGTGGCTCGTCAAGTGGTAGAGAAGAATCCCCTTTGTGTCACCACCGATGAGCTGCCTGAAGGTGCTGATGCGTCCGCAGCGCTCCTGGAGCAGCCCTACATCGATGATCCCGAGAAGACCGTGGGTCATGTACTGAAGGAGAAAATTGCTGCAATTGGAGAGAACATGTCGATTCGTCGTTTCTCTCGTTTTGAGATTCCAGAGGGTGACAACGGCGTAGTCGGGTCCTACATCCACCTAGGTGGCCGCGTGGGAGTATTGGTGGAGGTTCGTGCCGAGCAGGCGTTAACCGATGTTGAGCCGGTGGTAGCATTGGCTCGGGATCTGGGAATGCAGGTAGCTGCGATGCGTCCGGAGTTTGTCAGCCGCGAGGATGTTACTGAAGATGTTCTCGCTAGAGAGCGGGAGATCTACAGAAACGCTGCCCTCAATGAAGGCAAGCCGGAGCAAATCATCGATCGCATCGTTGAGGGGCGATTGGGCAAGTTCTTCTCCGAAGCCTGTTTGGTGGAGCAAGAGTTTGTCAAGGATTCTGATCTGACCGTTGGCCAATATGTTGAGAAAGTATCGAAGGAAGTTGGCGTCAACTTGCAGGTAACCCAGTTTGTCCGCTACGAAAAGGGTGCCGGTCTCGAGAAGAGAAGCGATGATTTTGCTGCTGAAGTGATGGCCGAACTGAATAAGTAGAGAACACTTCGGTGTTCTCTTTTTTTGCGAAAGTCTCTGAGGGGACAATTAGCAGGAAGTGGAATTCCGACGAAGAAACTAATAGGGGAGATGGGGATGGAAAAGCCGAGATATCGCCGAATCGTACTGAAGCTAAGTGGTGAGGCTCTGGCTGGCGAACAGGGATTTGGAATTGATCTGCCGGTAGTCAACTCGATTTGTAAAGAGATTATGGCTGTAGTGGAACTAGGAGTTGAAGTGGCTATTGTCGTCGGCGGTGGGAACATCTGGCGAGGAGCCACCGGTAGCGCTAAGGGCATGGATCGGACCACAGCGGACTACATGGGAATGTTAGCTACCGTGATCAATTCTCTGGCCTTTCAAGATGCCTTGGAATCCATGGGTCTGGAGACTCGAGTGATGACCGCGATTGAGATGCGTCAGATCGCTGAACCCTATATTCGCCGTCGAGCCATGCGACACTTGGAAAAGGGTCGGGTCGTGATTTTTGCCTCCGGAACGGGGAATCCATATTTCTCCACCGATACGACTGCTGCTCTGCGGGCTGCTGAAATCGAGGCTGATGTGATTTTGATGGCCAAGCGGGGCGTCGATGGGATTTACGACATGGATCCCAATGTCAATCCCAATGCGGTGAAGTATGACCACCTAGATTACCTCGATGTAATTTCCCAGGGTCTGGGGGTTATGGATTCTACGGCTACATCCCTATGTATGGACAATCGCATCCCTATTATCGTTTTCGATTTTGGTAAGCCACAGAATATTGTTAAGGCCGTCATGGGTCAGAAAATAGGGAGCTATGTGGGAGGGAGATAAGTTGCCAGCCGAAAGTGTTTACAAAGAAGCAGAAGGAAAGATGCAGGCGGTGATTTCTGCCACGAGGAGAGACTTCGCATCGATTCGAACTGGGCGCGCCAGCCCTGCACTCCTGGACCGGGTGACTGTAGAATATTACGGGACTGACACCCCGTTGAATCAGCTGGCTAACATTTCGACGCCGGAGCCACGGCTGCTTGTGATTCAGCCCTATGACAAGAGTTCCATCAAGGCGATTGAGAAGGCGATTTTGGCCTCAGACCTCGGTTTAACTCCCAACAACGACGGCAATGTGATTCGAATTGCGATTCCGACATTGACAGAAGAGCGCCGCAAGGACTTGGTGCGGGTGGTCCGTAAGAACGCTGAAGAAAAGCGCATTGCCGTTCGTAACGTCCGACGAGATGCCAACGAGCAGCTAAAGAAACTGGCTAAGGACTCTGAGTTGTCGGAAGACGATGAACGCCGTTGGGAAAAGGAAGTTCAGGAGTTAACGGACAAGTATATCGCGCAGATTGACGAGCTCTTAGCCAGCAAAGAAGCTGAAATCATGGAGGTTTAGGGTTTGACTCCTGGAGATCAGCACAGGAATGAACAAAGTCGAGAAGACGACCGGTTCCTTGGACAACCTCTGGAGGTTGTTGAGGCCTATTTGCAGGCCCGGGGATATCGGTGGACGACAACGGAATCATGTCCCACGACTCGAAGGGGAACTGCAGCCGGTAAGCGCGTGATCAGAGTGGAGCAAAGCTCAGGAGACATCCTCAAGTTGACGTGGGCTCGTGAGTTCATTTGAATGGGGAGTTTCTGCCCCCTCATGTTGGTGAGGCTTGCATGCCACATGAGGGGGCAATTAAGTTAGGGAAGGAAGGCTAGAGGGATGGCTTGGTGGAAGAAATTGACTGGTATTTCGTCTAAAGCTAACACTGTGCAGTTGACGGCTTCCACCGGCGATGCTCCGGCATGCAGACAGTGGGATAAGAAGCAACTGCCACAGCATGTCGCCATCATTATGGACGGAAATGGCAGGTGGGCGACGGCTAGGGGATTGGTTAGATCCAATGGACACAGGGCAGGGGTAGAGGCTCTAAAGAAGACGGTGCGGGAGGCTCACAATTTGGGCATTGCCTATTTGACGGTGTATGCCTTTTCCACAGAGAACTGGCGTCGACCGCAGTCGGAAATAGACTTTCTATTCTATTTATTATCTGAGGGTCTGCGAACTGAGATTGACGAATTGGTGGGAAATGACGTGAAGATTCGGGTCCTCGGGGATCTGACTCCCTTGCCAGAGTCCCTGCAGGAAGCAGTGGCCCAGGCCGTTAAGCGGACGGAGGGCAACGACGGTTTGCGGTTGCAGATTGCTCTCAATTATGGCGGGCGGAGTGAAATCGTCGAGGCCTGCCGTAGGGTCTGCCAGAAGGTTCTAGCTGGTGAGCTAAACCCCGATGAGTTGACCGAGGAAGGGTTTGCTAGTTTCTTGTATACCGCTGAGATACCCGATCCAGACCTGGTGATTCGCACCGGTGGTGAAATGCGATTGAGCAATTTTCTATTGTGGCAATCGGCCTACTCTGAACTCGTTGTTACCGATCTGTTTTGGCCAGATTTTGACGGGGCAGCCCTGCGGCAGGCTATTGATTGTTACGTGAGGCGAGAGCGGCGTTTCGGTGGATTAGGTTGATAGCCAGCAGGGCTAGGTTGTGGGGAGGATGAGTCGATGTTCTGGCAGCGTTTACTGACTGTGGTTATCGGAATTCCCTTAGGTGTGTGGGTAATCCTACAGGGCTCCTGGCCCTTAGCCCTGGGAGTGTCTGCCATCGTTGTCTTGGGGTTGTTGGAGCTGCGACGAATGTTAGGCGGTGTCTTTGACGGCGAGGTTCCCGGTACCCTGTGGTTTGCCCTGGGAGGGCTACTAATTATCGCCGCTGCATATATTGGAGGGGAGGCTCGGGCACTAGCCCTGACGGTCTTGACCCTTCTGGCCTTGGTATACTTCTGTCTGCAGCCCCGGGGGCAAGGAGTACAGCCAGTGGCTTTTTTGCTATTGGCTTGGATGTATTGGGGAGTGCTGCCCTCCCACGTAATTTTGCTGCGCAATCTGGAACAGGGCTTAGGTTGGCTGCTGCTTTCCGTGGGTTGTACCTGGGCGTCGGATATTGGAGCCTATGTAGTTGGCTCCCTTTGGGGTCGGACAAAACTGGCGCCAAAGATTAGCCCTAACAAGAGCATTGAGGGTGCCGTCGGTGGTATTGTGTTCAGCGCCCTGTTGGCTGTCCTTCTGGGGTCGGCGTTAGGGTTGGCATTGGGTCATGTTTGGTGGTTAGGGATTGTGATCTCCGTGGTTGGCCAAGTGGGGGATCTGACGGAATCGGCGATGAAGCGGCAAGCCAAGGTTAAGGATTCCGGGCGGATCTTTCCTGGCCATGGAGGCGTTTTGGATCGCTTCGATAGCTTAGTCTTTGTGGTCCCGGTGATGTTTTACATAGTTTCTATGATGCAAGGATAGGTCGGGTCCTGGGGGTGACCGATTGGCACAGGTACAGCGACTAGGTTTAGTGATGTTGGGGTTAATCCTGGTAACCGCCCTCCTAGTTAAGTACTTACTTCCTTACCTGACACCCTTTGTTGTTGCGTTATTGCTGGCCTCTCTCATCGATCCCGCGGTTGATTACTTGGACCAGCATTTACCTATTTCCCGAGGTAGTGCCGTTATTATTGTCCTGCTCGTCGTCCTGGTCATAGTGGTGTGCTTTTTCTCTCTGCTGGTGATTAACATTTCCGCTGAGCTGACCGACTTACTCCAAAGATTACCGAGCTATAGCGAAAACTTGAGTTATTACTGGACCAAGTGGTGGGATCGAGTCCGGTCCATCTACCACAGCCTTGATGCTTTACCGGAGCCCTTGGCTAAAATCGGACAGAACACCCTTAGCCGTCTGGCCAGTATCGTTGAGGATGCTGCCCTTGTGTTCTTGGATATAGTAAAGGCCGTGCCTCGCTTTTTCTTGACGTTGACGATTGCCAGTGTGGCTACGTTTTTTATTAGTCGAGACAAGTTGGGCTTTTTTCAATTCTTCTTAAGTCTCCTTCCCAATCAATGGAAATCCGATGCCAATCGAGTCAAGTCAGAGATCTCTACCGGCATCTTGGGATTTCTCCGTTCGCAGATAATCTTAGTTACCATAACATCTACCCTGGCCATAACCGGATTGTTAGTGTTGAAGGTGCCCTATCCATGGATTCTAGGGTTCTTGTCGGGACTCTTTGATGTGATGCCGATGATTGGTCCCGGAGCAGTCTTTTTGCCTTTAGCTCTTTATTACACCGGAATCGGTCGAGCAGAGCAGGGGCTGGCGGTATTGGCGGTGTTGGCAATTATTTTGTTGGTGCGGCAGCTGTCGGAGCCACATATTGTCGCCTCAAATGTCGGGCTCCATCCCTTGACATCCCTGGTTGCTATTTACCTTGGAACCCAATTCCTGGGGGTTACCGGGTTTATCCTCGGACCCTTGACAATGGTGGTTCTCAAGGCCTTTTTCGTGGTCTTGATTCAGCCGCGACTGGAGCAGTAATCAGCAAGGATTCGGTGGAATAGATCCCCTGAATGGAGTGGTAAAATTTGCGGAAACTAGTGTTGCTGGGTTCGACTGGTTCCATTGGACGTCAGACCCTGGAGGTCATATCCCAATTGCCCGACTGGCAGGTAACGGGGTTGGCCGCTGGGAGCAATATTGAGCTGTTAGCAGAGCAGGCAGTCAAATTCGGGGTGAAAACCGTTGCGGTGGCTGACGAAGAGCGGGCTAAGGAGCTGGCTCAAAGGCAGCGGGACCTTCAGGTGTTGGCGGGACAACGGGGAATTGAAGAGCTGGTGGAAAGGGTAGATTGTGATCTGGTGGCCGTGGCTATTGTTGGGGCAGCGGGAGTGAGCCCCACGGTCAGGGCTATTAAGGCAGGGAAGGATATTGCCCTATCAAACAAGGAGACCTTGGTTGCTGCCGGTCCCTTGGTGATGAAGATGGCAGAGCAGCAGGGAGTAAGGATCTTACCTGTAGACAGTGAGCACAGTGCCATTTTCCAGTGTCTCAACGGAGAAAAGTCCGAGAATCTCAAGCGCATTTATCTGACTGCTTCTGGAGGACCCTTTCGCGGATTTTCCCTGCAGGAGATGGAGCAGGTAACCCCCCAGATGGCGTTAGCCCATCCTACTTGGCAGATGGGGGGGAAAATTACCATCGATTCAGCTACCATGATGAACAAGGGGCTAGAAGTAATTGAAGCAGTGCACCTGTTCCAAGTAGGCAGTGATCGGATCCAGGTAGTTGTTCATCCCCAAAGTATCGTTCATTCTATGGTAGAATATGTTGATGGATCGGTTATTGCCCAACTGGGACCCACTGACATGAAAATTCCGATACAATATGCACTAACTTATCCAGAGCGGATGCCTGCTCCGACGGAAGGGTTAGACCTCTTTTCAGCCAGCAGGTTAGAATTCCTTCCTCCGGATTTTGAGCGTTTTCCCTGTTTGGCCCTCGCCTACCAAGCCATTGAGGTGGGTGGCAGCCTGCCGGCAGTGCTAAATGCCGCCAACGAGGTAGCCGTCGAGGCTTTCCTGCAGGGGATGCTCCCCTTTACGGCAATCGCTAGCGTCGTCGAGGAAGTAATGCAGTCCCATGAGGTGCAGCCCTTGACTGAATTGGAGGGAGTCCTTGCTTGCGATGCCTGGGCTCGAAGTCATGCTCATCAGATTGTCAAAGGATGGTGTAGATGAGTCTAATTCTGACCTTTGTCTTAGTGCTGGGACCGTTGATATTTTTCCATGAGTTGGGTCATTTCCTTGTCACAAAGGCTGTGGGGGTCAAGGTACATGAGTTTGCCTTGGGAATTGGTCCTGCTTTGTTCAAACGCCGTTGGGGTGAGACGGTGTATTCCCTACGAATACTGCCCTTAGGGGGATTTAACAGGGTGGCGGGCCTAGATGAACCGGATGATCCCGAGGACGAGGTCAGCGAGACCGATGACCGAAGTTTCCTCAACCGACCCCTATGGCAGCGGGTGGCAATGATCGCCGCCGGCCCCGCGATGAATTTTCTCTTGGCAATTCTGCTGCTCAGCGGCTACTTTGCCTTTGTCGTCATCCCTCCTACAGTCCAAGGAGTGGTTCCCAACTCTCCGGCCCATCAGGGGGGATTACTGCCCGGAGATGTCATCCTCCAAGTAGACGGAACAGAAATCACCAGCATCACCGAGCTAAATCAGGTGGTGAGAAGTAAGGAAGGTGTTCCTTTGGATCTGCTCATCGAACGGCAGGGCCAACGGCAGACACTACAGGTGACTCCTCAGCGAGACCCCGGCGATGATGTCGTGCGCTTAGGTATCTCGGTATGGGAGAAGCCTCGGTTGGGACTGTGGGACTCAGTCAGGGTGGGAACCCTGCGCACCTGGCAGATGACTCGGGATCTGGTGATGGCCCTCGTTGGTATGATTACCGGACGAGTAGAGGCAGAACTTTCCGGGCCCATCGGCATTGTCCAGGTCGTCGGTCAGTCGGCCCAGATGGGAGGCGCCTATGTCCTTTTCTTGACCGCGGTCCTCAGCATTAATCTCGGGCTGTTCAATCTGTTGCCGATTCCCGTCCTCGACGGGGGTTGGATTACGCTCTTTATCTGGGAGGCCCTGCGGGGTAAACCCATACCCGCTGAGCATAAGGGCACCGCTCAGATGATTGGCTTGGTGTTGTTGTTAGCCTTGGTTTTATTTGCAACGGCCCAGGATCTGCGCCGTTTGTTTTAGAACTATACTTGGTGAGGGGTTTTGCTGGTGTGGTTGAGGCAACAGACAAGACAGGTTAAGGTGAAGGATGTGCCTATCGGTGGCGGCGCGCCGGTGTCAATTCAGTCGATGACCAATACCAGGACCGAGGACATCGCCGCCACCCTGCAGCAAATCAAGGCTCTGGCTGAGGCGGGGTGTGAGATTATTCGGCTGGCTGTTCCCCATGCAGCGGCAGTGGAAGCCCTGCCGGCGATTGTCGCCCAGTCTCCGATTCCGGTGGTGGCCGATATTCATTTTGATTATCGCTTGGCTCTAGGTGCGATAGAGGCCGGGGTTCACAAACTGCGGATTAACCCCGGCAATATTGGCAGCAGAGACAGAGTGGAAGCGGTGGTCAAAGCCGCTGCTGAGCGCAATATCCCTATCCGGATCGGCGTCAACGGCGGATCACTGCCCAGGGACATTCTGCAGAGATATGGCAGAACCCCAGAAGGCATGGTGGAGGCTGCCCTACGCCATGTGAAGATATTAGAAGATCTCAATTTCGCCGATATTGTGATCTCGCTCAAGGCCTCCAGTGTCCCGCTGACCATTGCTGCCTACCAGCTGATGGCCAGCAAAGTGAACTACCCCTTGCATATCGGGGTGACGGAGGCGGGAACGGTCCGATCAGGCACTGTGAAGTCGGCAGTGGGCATCGGTGCCATCTTGGCCGCAGGGGTGGGAGATACCATTAGAGTTTCCCTCACCGGTGATCCCGTACAGGAGGTCATCCTGGCGGAGGAAATCCTGAGGGCACTGCAGCTGCGCCACCAAGGCCTCGAGCTGATTTCCTGTCCCACTTGCGCCCGGTGCCAGATTGATCTGGCCGCGGTGGCGGAAGAGGTGCAGGAAAGGATTGGCGGTTTGTCGGTGCCGATGACAGTAGCAGTGATGGGTTGTGTTGTCAACGGGCCTGGTGAAGCCCGGGAGGCCGATGTCGGCATTGCCGGCGGTGACGGAGTTGCCCTTCTGTTTAGGAAGGGGCAAGTGGTGCGCAAGGTTCCCGAGGCAGAATTGGTTGAGGCCCTGGTGGCAGAGGTCGAGCAAATTGCTGCAGAGAGGGCAGGCAAGTAATTATAGGTTTGAATGCAATAAGGACAAGCTTTCGAGAGACCGGTTTTGGGGTGATAACATGAGAATGAGCCAGCTGTATGCTCCGACCCTGCGGGAGGTTCCTGCAGAAGCGGAGATAGTAAGTCATCAACTACTATTGCGGGCGGGATTGGTGCGCAGAATATCCGCCGGCATTTATACCTACTTACCTTTGGGATACCGGACATTGCGCAAGATAATGGACATCATCCGAGAGGAGATGGACAAGACTGGCGCCCAGGAGTTGATGCTTCCGGTGATTCAGCCTGCGGAGCTATGGCATGAGACGGGACGCTGGTTTGATTACGGTGATGAAATGATGAAGGTAGTCGATCGCCATGGTCGTTACTTTGCCTTGGGTCCGACCCACGAGGAAGTGATCACGGACCTGGTCCGCTCCGAGATTAACTCCTACCGACAACTGCCGGTGGTGATGTATCAAATTCAAAATAAGTACCGTGATGAGATTCGTCCTCGGTTCGGCCTGCTGCGGGGGCGGGAATTTGTCATGAAGGATGCCTATTCCTTCGACCGGGACTATGACGGCTTAGATTGCAGCTACCGGACCATGTATGAGGCGTATCAGCGGATCTTTGCTCGTTGTGGTTTGGATGCCCGACCGGTGGAGGCGGATTCCGGCGCCATTGGGGGAACAGATACCCACGAGTTTATGGTAATCTGCGACGATGTCGGTGAAGCCGATATCGCCCATTGTGACAACTGTGGCTATGCTGCCAACGTGGAGAAGGCGATCAGTGCCTTTACCCCTGGGCCTAAGGTAGTGGTGGAGGAGGGCAGTCCTCGGGTGGTGGATACTCCCGAGAAAAGGACTATCACCGAGGTAGCGGATTTCTTGTCGGTACCTGTCACCCACCTGATCAAGGCCCTGGTTTACATCGCTGGCGATCGGCCGGTGATGGCTGTTGTCCGAGGGGATCACGAGGTTAACGAGGTGAAGCTAGCCCGTCACCTAGAAGTGTTAGAGGTTGAGCTGGCCGATAGCAGTGTTGTGGAACAGGTGACCGGTGCTCCAGTAGGATTCGGTGGCCCCATCAATCTCCCAGAGGAGATCCCGGTAATCGTGGACCGCGAGGTGATGGAGCTGCGGGATGCTGTCTGTGGTGCCAACAGCCTTGACCAGCACTATGTTGGTGTTGAGCCCTGGAGAGATTTTCCTCAGGTGGAAGTTGCCGATATTCGGATGGTTACCGCCGGAGATCCCTGCCCCAAGTGTAATGCACCGCTGTCGGTGGCTCCGGGAATAGAGGTTGGCCAGGTGTTCAAGCTGGGAACCAAGTACAGTCAAGCGATGAATGCCACCTATCTCGATGAATCTGGAAAGGAACAGCCGCTGGTGATGGGCTGTTACGGAATCGGGGTCAGCCGAACGCTGGCTGCGGTGATCGAGAAACACCACGATGATGATGGCATCATCTGGCCCGTCAGCATTGCGCCCTATCATGTGATTGTGGTTCCTGTCAACTGGAAGGACGCTGAGCAGAAAACCACCGCGGAAGAATTGTATCAAAGAATGCAAGAGCTGGGCATAGAAGTGATTTTAGATGATCGCGATGAGCGGCCTGGCGTCAAGTTCAAGGATGCTGACCTGATCGGCATTCCCATCAGAATTGTAGTTGGCCGGAGTGTTAAGGATGGAAAAGTTGAATTCAAGCTGCGTTGGGAGGAGAAGGCGGAGCTAGTTGAGCTCTCGGCGGTGATTGATAAGGTTTCCGAAATAGTACATACTGCGAGATAGGTGAGGAGGGAGAGGTTAGATGCGGGCTGCGGCTATTGTACCGGCCTATAACGAAGAGAGTACCGTTGCGAAGGTTCTCGAAGTGCTGGTGACTGTTCCTGAGATCGATGAAGTCATCTTGGTGAATGACGGATCCACCGATCGGACTTCGGAAATTGCAGCCTCGATTCCCGGTGTAAGAGTGATCGACCTCCCGGAAAATCGCGGTAAGGCCTATGCGATGCTCAAGGGAGCACGTAGTACCGATGCAGAGGTATTGGTGTACTTCGATGCTGACCTGATTGGCCTGAAGCCAGAGCATGTAATTGCACTATTGGAACCCGTTCTGAAGCAGGAAGTTGCCATGACCTATGGGGTATTTACCGATGGGCGTTGGCTAACGGATTTGGCCCAAAAGGTGACACCGTCTCTGTCGGGACAAAGGGCAATGATCCGGGAAATCATGGACAACTGTGAGAATCTAGAAGATGCAGGATACGGCGTTGAAGTAGCTATTTCACGTTATGTGAAGCGGCACAACCTGCCGCAAAAACGTGTTGGGTTGTTAGATGTCAGTCATGTCATTAAGGAAGAGAAGCTGGGGTTTGTTCAGGGCAGTGCCCAGCGTCTCCGCATGTATTGGGAAATCATGCGCTCCCTTAGGCCATAGCTACCGGTGATAAGGAATTGCATTGTACAGGAGTTAGATGGTAATGGCACTATACACAATTGAGCCTTCTGCAGAGTGCAGAACCGTCGGCAGTTTGGCCTTGAAGAACCAGGACGCCGGTGCTATCCCTGCAGAGTTAGCTCAGCTGGCGGTAGAACGGGTTGAGGTCTGTACCAAGACTCAGACCCTGCGGGTATACTTATCGGGGGATAGGGCGATAGCAGATTCCGGTCACCGACAACTGGTAGTTTGGTTCCGGGAAAGAGTCGCAGAGATATGCCGGCGAGAGGGTTTTGCCCCGGAAGTGGCACCTCAGGTCGATGTCGTGATTGATTCAGATCAAGACACTACCTCCGATCAGAAGCAGGCGCAATCGCAGTCAATTAGCCCAGAGCCTCAATCCCCGTACCTAACTGTCGATGAGGACGATTACATGAATCTTGTGGTCAGCCATGCTGATCACCTCCGAAATGGGCAGGCTGCTTCCACCGCCAGTAATGGCCAGGCCAGTAAAGGCAAGCCTCGGAAAGGTTCGGCCTTGCTGGGACGAGGGATTGCCGACACCCCGGTCTCCATCGCCACCATTGATGATGAGGAAAGAAGCATCGTTATTCAAGGCGAAGTCATCAAAATCGATGTCAGGGAGACGAGAGCCGGCCGGTACATTATCTCCTTCATTGTCTCGGATTGGCAGGATTCCATCGAGGTTAAGGTCTTTTCCGAGGATTCGCAGCTGGCCGATGCCCTTCGCAGTGGGATGTGGGTGAAGGTGAGGGGCGGTGTGCAGCTAGATCGCTTTAGTCAAGAGCTGACGGTATTAGCTCGAGATATCGTTGAGGTTGACAAGCCGGTGCGGGTTGACGGGGCGCCGGAAAAGCGAGTCGAGTTACATCTACACACCAAGATGAGTGCGATGGATGCCACGGTAAACGTAGCTGAAGCGATTAAGATCGCAGCCTCGTGGGGGCATCCAGCCATTGCTATTACCGATCATGGAGTTGTGCAGGCCTATCCCGATGCCTGGGCCGCGGGGAAGAAGCATGGGATCAAGGTGATCTACGGTCTGGAGGGTTATCTCATCGATGGCGATGACCCTAAGGCGCGATCTTATCATATTGTTATCTTGGCGAAGAATTACACGGGACTGAAGAACCTCTATCGGTTGGTTTCTCTGTCTCATCTACAGTATTTCTATCGTCGTCCTAAGCTGCCAAGAGAAGAGATTATCAAGCATCGGGAAGGATTGATTATTGGTTCGGCTTGTGAGTCTGGGGAATTGTTTCGGGCCTTGCTGGACAATGCTGATGAGACCAAACTTTCCCAGATTGCGTCCTTCTATGATTACCTAGAAATCCAGCCGCTGTCCAACAACCAGTTTCTCATCGGAACTGCCGTGGAGAGCCGAGAGGATCTAAAGAATCTGAATCGGCGCATCGTGGAGTTGGGTCAAAAGCTGGGAAAACCCGTAGTTGCCACCGGTGATGTTCACTTTCTGGAACCCCAGGATGAAGTTTATCGCCGCATCTTGATGGCAGGACAAGGGTACTCCGACGCGGACAACCAGCCGGAATTATACTTCCGTACTACCGAAGAGATGCTTGATGAGTTTTCTTATCTTGGAGAAGACAGGGCAAAGTGGGTAGTGGTCGATGCTCCCCGCCAGATTTCCGATCAGATTGAGGAAATGCAGCCGGTCCCCGACGGACTGCATGCCCCGGTGCTGGAGGGCGCTGAAGAAAAGGTCAAGGAGATGACCTATAGCCAGGCGCGGCAAATCTACGGCGAGGAATTGCCGGAGATTGTGGCTAAGCGCTTGGACAAGGAGCTTTCATCGATCTTGGGCCATGGATTTGCGGTTCTGTATTACATCGCCCACAAGTTAGTGAAGAAATCCTTGAGCGATGGGTATCTCGTTGGGTCTCGGGGTTCCGTGGGTTCTTCGCTGGTGGCAACGATGTGTCAGATCACCGAGGTGAATCCCCTCCCACCCCACTATGTATGTCCTGAGTGTAAATTCTCGGAGTTCATCACCGATGGCTCCTGGGCGACGGGCCCCGATCTGCCGGATAGGGATTGTCCCCGCTGTGGACAGCCCCTGAACAAGGATGGATTTAATATTCCCTTTGAAGTATTCTTGGGCTTTCACGGGGACAAGGTTCCCGACATTGACCTGAACTTCTCCGGTGAGTATCAACCGACGGTGCACAAATACTGCGAGGAGTTGTTTGGGCGGGAATACGTATATCGGGCAGGGACCATCGGGACCTTGGCTGACAAGACCGCCTACGGCTTTGTTCGCAAGTACTTTGAGAGCAAAGGCCAAAGGATTCGGTCCGCGGAGGTGGAGCGCCTAGTTCAGGGATGCACCGGAGTGCGGCGGACTACCGGGCAGCATCCCGGAGGGATGATGGTGGTTCCCAGTGACCGTGATATCTTTGAATTCACACCGATTCAGTATCCGGCCAATGACCCCAGCAGTGGAGTGATAACCACCCACTTTGATTACAATGCTATTCAGGATCAGCTGGTAAAATTGGACATTCTCGGGCACGATGATCCCACGTCCTTGCGCATGTTACAGGATTTGACGGGGGTTGATGTCAGAAAGATTCCCCTGGATGATCCCAAGACGATGGCTTTATTCTCCAACACCGAGAGTCTGCAGGTGAGCCCAGAGGACATCGGTACCTCCGTAGGCAGCTTGGGCATTCCAGAATTCGGTACGGGGTTTGTTCGCCGGATGCTGGAGGAGATTCGGCCTACCACCTTTGGTGAATTGGTTCGGATCAGTGGTTTTTCCCATGGAACCAATGTGTGGACCAATAACGCTCAGGAGTTAATTGCCTCAGGGATTTGCACAGCCCGGGAAGCCATCGCCACCCGAGATGATATCATGAATTACCTAATTCAGCTGGGGATGGAGCCAGGCCATGCCTTCCGGATTATGGAACAGGTGCGAAAGGGTAGAGGGTTGAAGGAAGAAGACAAGGTACTGATGCGCCAGGTGAATACTCCAAGTTGGTATATTGATTCCTGTGAAAAGATCAGTTACCTGTTTCCCAAGGCCCACGCGGTGGCCTATGTAATCATGGCCTTTCGGATTGCCTATTTTAAGGTGCATCATCCCTTGGCCTACTATGCCACTTACTTTACCGTCCGGGCTGACTTTGATGCCAGTTTAGCCTTGCGGTCTGTGGAAGAACTGCGCCAGATGATCAACAAGATTCAAAGCAAGGGAAATGATGCCACGGCCAAGGAGAAGAACACGATGACGGTCTGTGAGGTTTTGGTTGAGGCGAAGATGCGGAATGTGAAGTTTTTCCCTGTGGATTTATATCAGTCCGATCCCTATCGCTTCCTAATTAAGGGGGACGGCCTGCTGCTGCCCTTGGGTGGGCTGGCAGGAGTAGGCGTGAACGCTGCGGCGGCCTTGGCCAAAGCAGCGGCAGAGGGTGAGTTCACCTCGGTGGAGGATCTGCAGGCTCGCAGCGGAGTTACCAAACCGGTGGTTGAGGCTTTGCGGGATAGCGGCGCCCTGGATGGCTTGCCCGAAAGCGCGCAGATCTCTCTCTTCTAGCTAGCCCATGCTGGCATCCTTGCCAATAATCAGTCAAAGTGTTATACTGTTCTTGAAGAAATTGCAGTTTTTGCCGCGGAGAGTGGGTATTTCCCACTCTTTCGTCTTGTCAGCCGGTTTTCCTCTGGGGCATAAGGCGGTTGGGGATGACCAACACTAGCAAGAGACTGGTATTAACAGCTATTCAGGAAAATGGGAGGAGACTTCTAATGGGAAAACGGGAGATACAGGAACAGGTCACAGAAATTGCCAGCGCTGTGATATCACAGTTTCCAACGCTAGAGTTGGTTGATGTTGAATATGTCAAGGAAGGACAAGATTGGGTACTGCGGGTGTTTATCGACAAACCCGAAGGAATCGACATCGAAGATTGTGAGGCCGTCAGCCGCAAGCTGGGTGAGGAACTGGATGTAGTGGATCCGATTCCTGGTTCTTATCTGTTAGAGGTGTCTTCTCCAGGACTGGAGCGCCCGCTCAAGTCCGACGGGGATTTTGTCCGATTCGCTGGGAAGCTGGTTGCTGTGGCTACCTATGCTCCCTATCAGGGGCGCAAGCAATGGCAGGGTAAGCTATTGAGGCTAGTTGACGGCAAGATTCAGCTTGAGACAGACACGGGAATCCTTGAAGTTCCAAAGGAACAAGTGGCTTCGGCACGTTTGGCCGTGGAATTTTGATCAGAACACCAAGGCACTTTGGGAGGGGCAGCTGAAAAAAATGAACTTAGAGTTGGTGGGTGCTCTCGAGGAGTTAGAAAAAGAGAGGGGTATATCCAAGGACATCCTATTGGAGGCCATTGAGTTTGCCATCGTGTCCGCTTATAAGAGAGATTATGGGGCCAATGGCCAGAATGTCAGTGTCAGCATCGATGAGCGGACTGGCAACATTAAGGTGTATGCGTATAAGCGAGTGGTCGAGACCGTGGAAAACCGGGCTGAAGAGATTAGTCTCGAGGATGCCAGGGATATAGATCCCAGTCTTGAGTTGGATGACTCCGTGGAGGTGGAGGTTACCCCCCGTGATTTTGGCCGGATCGCGGCACAGACTGCAAAGCAGGTTGTAATTCAGCGGATCCGCGAAGCGGAAAGAGCTTTGGTGTATGAGGAGTACTCCAATCGGGTTGGAGATATCGTAACGGGCGTGGTCTCCCGCAGAGAGCATCGCAATGTGATGGTTGAACTGGGCAAGGTCGAGGCTGTGCTTCCTCCCGGTGATCAAATGCCCGGTGATGATTATTCCCCAGGAACTAGGCTGAAGCTGTACATTGTGGATGTCAAGGAACACACTAAGGGACCCCAGGTGATTATCTCCCGAACCCATCCCATGCTTCTGGCTCGCTTGTTCGAGTTGGAGGTGCCGGAGATCTACTCCGGTGTCGTGGAGATTATGGGAGTCGCCCGAGAAGCGGGAGTCAGATCGAAGATCTCCGTGATGTCCCATTCGGAAAACGTTGACCCCGTGGGAGCTTGTGTTGGCCCCCGGGGCGTTCGGGTCCAGGCAGTGGTCAAAGAACTCAAGGGCGAAAAGGTAGATATTATTGCTTATAGCGACAATCCTGAAGAATACGTTGCCAATGCCCTTAGTCCCGCTCGGGTAAATCGGGTTATTGTCGATGAAGAAGGCAAGAGCGCTCGAGTGGTGGTTCCCGACAATCAGCTATCGCTTTCTATCGGTAAGGAGGGGCAAAACGCCCGCTTGGCTGCTCGACTGACTGGATGGAGAATCGACATTAAGAGCGAAGAGCAGATGGCGCAGATCATTGCGGAAGAGGCTTTCCAAAGGGCAGTCCCCGAAGAAGAGGACGAGGAGCCGGTGGCAGCGGGTTCCGATGCCCAGTGGGAAGCGACAGAAGAAGAGGCAGTTGAGGCAGAATCCCCGGCCGTGGAAGATAGTTGGGAAGAGGTTGGGGAGAAGGTTCGGGAGCCGGAAACTGAAGATATAGATGACGTAGAGGAGATAGAAACTGTAGAGCCAGACACCGAAGAGCCTGAAGACGAGGAGCCTCCGGTCAGTCAAAGGCTTGAGGAGATCGATTACAGCGGCTTAGATCGAATTGAAGCCTTCAAGTTGAGATTGCTGAAAGCACAACAGGAACAGGCTGCCCGCAAGCAGCAGGAAAAGGCCGACAAGGATAGGAAGGCGGCCAAGGAGGAGAACAAGGGTACGGTGCTCCATGATTTGTCATCGCTGAAGGCTTTCTTTGAAGATGACGAGGAGGAGTAGTGGTAGATGAGACCTCGCAGGCAACCACAGCGAACCTGTATTGGATGTCGCACGGTTCAGGATAAGAGGGACCTAGTTCGAATTGTCAGGACCACCGAAGGGTCCATTGAGCTGGACACCACGGGAAAGAAAAACGGCAGAGGGGCATACCTGTGCCGTAACCTGGAGTGCTTCGATGCTGCCGTCGCCAAGAAGGGCTTAGGTAAGGCATTACGCTGCTCCGTAAGCGATGAGGAGCTAAGCATCCTGCGAGATGAGTTTGGGGGATTGGTATGAAGCCCCAGGCACTGTTGGGATTTGCTAGAGCTGCCGGGAGAATTGTGATGGGCCGGACAGCGGTTAAGAAGGCAGTTGTTGCCGGCAGAGTGCATCTGTTGATTGTGGCCGAGGATGCGGCTCAGGGGACGGTGGGGGAATTTGAGTATTTGGCCACCGAGTTTACTTTGCCCCTGGTTCGGTTTTCCACCATGGATGAGCTGGGACAGATGGTAGGCAGGTCTGCCTTGGCTGTGGTTGGAGTGACCGATCGGCAGTTTGCTCAGCAGTTGGAACGAGCCCTTTCCAGCTAACCAACAATACGTATAACGAAACTTTCCCGTTGACCCTTTGGGAGTTAGATGGTGATGGGAATAACGGTTTTGGAGGGTTAGATCAAAAAAACTACGTAATTCGAGGAGAGGTTGTTTAGTCATGGGTTAGGGGAGAATAGCTAGGAGTGATGTTTTTGTCGAAAGTCAGAGTCTATGAACTAGCCCGGGAAATTGGGATTCAAAGTAAAGAACTAGTAGAGTTTTTGGAAGAGCTTGGTGCCGATGTTAAGAATCATATGAGCACCGTGGAAGAGGATATTGCAGAAATGATCAAGGATCACTTCGCAGTTGAAGCGGAGGATCCGATGTTAGATGATGAGCTGGCGGATTCCATACCGACTCGAGAAAAGATTAAGGCCAGCTCAAGGCCCGATGATGAAAGCAAGCGCAGTAACCATCGCGGTTCGAAGAAGACCAAAGGCCGGAGCAAGCGTCATCAGGATCGCAGGTCCGGGGCTCAGGATCAGCGGCGAGACTCGCGATCTCAATCCGACACTAAGAAAGAGGTCGAGATCTCGATGCCGGCAACGGTCAGAGATCTGTCGGCTCTATTTGGTATTCCCGCAGCACAGCTGATTAAAGCCTTGATGCAAGAGGGAATTATGGCTACGGTGAATCAGAATGTGGATCGAGACACCGCTGTGCTGCTGGCAGATAAGTTTGGAATTTCTGTGAAAGAGTCTGCGCCGCCCGCGGTTGATCCGATGGAGGACATTGAAGACGCCGAGGAGGATCTGCGGGAACGGCCGCCCGTGGTTACCATCATGGGTCACGTTGACCATGGTAAAACCACTTTGCTAGATGCCATTCGAGAAACCAAAGTGGCGGCTCAGGAGGCCGGGGGGATTACCCAGCACATCGGTGCTTACCAGGTCGAGATCGATGGTCGCAAGATCACCTTCTTGGATACCCCGGGACATGAGGCCTTTACCGCTATGCGGTCCCGGGGAGCGCAGGTCACGGATATTGCTGTCTTAGTTGTAGCCGCGGATGATGGGGTCATGCCGCAAACGGTGGAGGCCATTAACCATGCCAAGGCAGCCGACGTTCCCATTATCGTGGCTGTCAATAAGTGTGATCGGGAAAATGCTAATCCCGACCGGGTGAAACAGGAATTGACAGAGCATGGCTTGATCCCCGAAGAGTGGGGCGGCGACACTATTTGTGTCAATATTTCCGCTCTGCGGCGAGAGAATCTCGATGAACTGCTGGAGATGATCCTCCTGGTGGCCGAAATGCGTGAGCTGAAGGCCAATCCTAACCGGCCGGGACGAGGAAATGTCATCGAGGCGGAATTGGATCGGGGCCGGGGGCCTGTGGCTACAGTACTAGTCAGAAAGGGTACCGTACGTGTGGGAGATTCCATCGTGTCCGGGGAAGTCTATGGTCGGGTCAGGGCGATGATGAACCATCTGGGTCAGAGGGTGGAAGAGGCTGGTCCTTCTACACCGGTAGAGATTCTTGGCTTTAATGATGTTCCCCAGGCCGGCGATGTGATGGTGGTCGTCGAAGACGAAAAGACTGCCCGCCAGGTAGCAGAAGCTCGGGCCGCAGAGATACGAGAAGTTGAACTGAGGAAGACCGGCCCTGTAACCTTGGATGAGCTGTTTAGCCAGATCAGCGCAGGTAAGATCAAGGAGCTAAACGTGATCATCAAGGCCGACGTTCAAGGCTCTGTAGAGGCGATGAGTCAGTCGCTGCAGAAATTGTCCAATGAAGAAGTTAGGATCAACGTGATTCACGGTGGCGTCGGAGCTGTGTCGGAAACCGACGTTAACTTTGCTGCTGCTTCCAACGCGGTGATTATCGGGTTCAATGTCCGTCCCGACGCTTCAGCCCGCAAGGCTGCAGAACGGGAAGAAGTGGATATTCGGTTGTACCGTGTAATCTATGATGCTATCGAAGACGTCAAGGCCGCCTTGGAGGGCATGCTTGAGCCGGACTACAAGGAAGTAATCCTAGGCCAGGCTGAGGTGAGACAGACCTTTAGAGTGCCTGGAGTTGGAACCGTTGCGGGAAGTTATGTGATCGACGGGAAAATCGCTCGCAACGCCGAGGTCAGGGTATTGCGAGATAATATTGTGATTCATGAGGGACGGATTTCTTCCTTGCGCAGATTCAAGGACGACGTGCGAGAAGTAGCTACCAACTACGAATGTGGTATTGGCATTGAGCGATTTAATGACATTAAAGAAGGCGACATCATTGAAGCCTTTGTCATGGAGCCTGTAGCTCGCAAACTATAGGACCACAGGAAGCTGGGCTGCGGGCATGGTCCCGCCGCTGTAGTGCGGTTTTAGACAATTGGATTGAAGTTCGGCTCTGGAACCGGGCTACTGCCCGGTTCAGTCTCTGTAAAGTCAAGGGATTCTCGCTGCTATGACCGCACAAGGGAGGATGTCAGATGGCCAGACAACAACGAGTTGAACGAGTACGCGAGGCAATCAAGGGGGAACTTGGGGATATCATCCAAAAACTCAAGGATCCTCGCATTGGATTCACCACCGTCACCGATGTAGAGGTCTCCAGTGACCTTCGGCATGTTAAGGCCTATGTCAGCGTCTATGGGACCGATGAAGCCAAGGAGGCTACCATGAAGGCTCTCAACCATGCTAAGGGGCATGTGCGAACGGAGATCGGTAAGAGAGTCCGCTTGCATCATACACCGGAGATAATGTTTGTCTTTGATAGTTCCCTAGAGTATGGGGCTCGCATCAATGAGTTGCTGCGGACGATTCGGACAGAGGACGAGGTCGATGGGACGACTACCACTGAGGATGAGGCTGAAGATGAACAGGCATAGCGGGGACCACGAACAAAGGGCCCAATGGGATGCCGTAGTTACCGCCTTGCGTCGTGGGCAGCGGATAGCGATCACCTCCCATATCGACCCCGATCCCGACAGTATCGGCTCTTGCCTTGCTGTGTGGCATGGGTTGCTGTCCCTGGACAAGCAACCTGTAGTGGTGATGGCCGATGAGGTCCCCCACTACCTTAGGTTTCTGTCGGGGGCCGACGAAATTCTAACCCTGGGACGGGGTCAGAAGAATCTATTGGGCGATGATCGCCGGTTCGATACTCTAGTCGTGGTGGATTGCGAGCCGGAACGCACCGGCGGGATTCTTCCGGAGGAATTGGGCGATATCGTGGTGGTAAACATTGATCATCACGTTAGTAATGAAGCCCAGGTGGACCACAAAGTCCTTGTTCCCCAAGCTGCGGCTACCGCGGAGCTGATTGGACAGCTGTTGGCACAGCTGCAGGTTCCTCTGACGGGAGAAAGTGCTCAATGTCTTCTGGCCGGTCTGATTGGCGACACCGGATCCTTCGCCTACGGTAACACCACCCCTGAGACCCATCGCTTTGCTGCCCAATTGCTGGAGGTTGGCGCCAACAGCGAAGAAATTCATCAACAACTCTTTGAAACCGTTCCTTTTGAGTTTCCCGGGATGTTGTGTCGCGTCCTGCAGCGACTGCATCGCTCCGATGATGGGAGGGTGGCCTGGATCGAAATTCCCTTGGAACTGGTCACCAAGATGAAGGAGATTCAAATGGAGTCGGAGCGGATCGTACGCTATGCCCGGATGATCCAGGGGGTTGAAGTGGCCGCTTTGATTCGGGAAATAGCCCCCGGAGTGTGCAAGGTCAGTTTGCGTTCTAAGGCCGAGGTTGATGTCAGTCAGGTGGCAGCCAGCCTTGGAGGAGGAGGACATCGGAAGGCCGCGGGCTGTACGGTGACGGCTAATCTAGACGAGACAAGAGATCGGGTGTTAGCTGCCATCGACCAGTTCATGGATTAGGAAAGGTGGGTGACCCATGGGGGGTGGGTTTGTATGTGTCAACAAACCTCCGGGAATGTCGTCCCACGATGTTGTTAATTGGGCTCGACGGTTATTTGGGATTCGCAGGATCGGTCACACCGGGACCTTGGATCCTGGAGCCGCCGGGGTGCTGGTACTGGCCGTGGGCCCAGCGACTAAGGTCTTGGAGTACATGGAAGGGGAAACCAAGGCCTATAAAGCAGAATGTACCTTAGGGATCGTTACCGATACGCAGGATCAGGCAGGCAAGATCCTCGAGGTGAAGTCCGGTTGCCCATCGCTAGCCGTCATCGAGCAAGCTCTTGCTGCTATGACGGGACCCATCGAGCAGATTCCTCCGATGGTATCCGCCGTTAAATACAAGGGTCGTCGATTGTATGAGTTAGCCCGAAAGGGTCAGGAAGTTCCCCGTCGGCCCCGACGGGCCACCATCCACTGCCTGAGGCTAGTGGAAGTGCGACCACAGATGATGTTCCTGGAGGTTCCTCTGGCCGATATAGTGGGGGAGTTTACCCCCGCCAATAGAATCGATCCCGTGCCCGAAGGTAGTGGCGGAAGGATCATGTTTGAGGTCTGGTGTTCCCGGGGAACCTATGTTCGGACTCTGTGCCATGACCTGGGCAAGGCCTTGGGTTGCGGCGCCTATATGTCCTTCTTGCTGCGGACTCGGTCTGGCCCCTTCTTGCTGCATCACGCCAAGACCTTAGAGGAATGGGAAGAGATAGTGGATAAGGCCGGATCCGCAGAAGGAGCTCTGGAGTATGCTCTTCCCATTGAATTTGGCTTGCCAGGGATGCCCTTGTTGACTGTCGATGACCGGCAGTCCCGGCGCCTGGGCCATGGGGGAGCTGTCGATGTACAGGTGGAACAGAGTCAGGAATTTGCCCTGGGGACGAAGGTGTTTGTGAAAAATGGAGCTGGAAGAGAAGTCTGTATTGCTCAAGTTGCGACAAGGGATGAGGAGAAGGTTAGGCTTCAGCCTGTAAAGGTGTTGATCTAACCCAGGAGCCCGGTTCGGGATTGAGTAGTCGCCAGTAGCACTGCGGCAGGGAGAGAGCACTGTGGAGAATGGTTACAGAACGGTAGATTCCATCGAACAAGGTTTGCCCTATCCAGTAGTGGCCTTAGGTTTTTTTGATGGTGTTCACTTGGGCCATCAGGTGATCTTGGATCTGGTGCAGGAACGGGCGCAAAGTCACGGTGGTACCAGTATGGTACTGACCTTGGACCAACATCCCCTGGTGGTGATATCCAAAGAGGAGCCGCCCCAATTGCTGACCACGTTACCGGAAAGGATCGACTTGTTGTTGGCTTCGGGGGTTAATCGAGTAGTGACCGTTGGATTCAATCAGGAATTTGCCTCGATGTCTCCGGAAGAGTTTGTTGAGGAGATCCTAGTCCAGCGATTGCAGGTCAAAGAAGTTGTCGCCGGGCACGACTATCGCTTTGGTCATCGGGCCAGCGGTGATATGGCGTTGATGAAGCAACTGGGCAAGAAGTTCGGTTTTTCTGTTTTGGTAGTGGCTCCCGTGGAACGGGAGGGGGCTCGCGTGTCCAGTACCAAGATCCGTCGCCTCCTCCAGGAGGAGGGGAATGTAGAAGCAGCTGCTAAGTTGCTGCAGCGGGAGTATTCCCTGCAGGGGATCGTGGTTCCCGGGAAACAACGGGGCAGAAAACTAGGCTTTCCCACTGCCAACATCCAGGTTGATGCTCACAAAATTGTGCCTGCCGATGGAGTCTACGCCGTCAAGGTGTATCTACCCGAGGGATATTTAGGCGGGGGCGGAGCTGAAGTCCAAGGATTGAACGGGAGGGATCAGTGGTTCACGGGAGTGTTGTCCATCAGCCACAATCCCACCTTTGATGAGAAACAGCGGACCGTTGAAGTACACCTATTGGATTTCAGCGGAGACCTCTATGGCCGCAACTTGCGTCTGGAGTTTATCCAGTACTTAAGGCCAATCTACCGCTTCGAAGCCGTAGCTGATCTGGTGAAGCAGGTGGAGCAGGACAAGGCCACAGCTAGAGTGCTCCTGGAGGAATATCGGTAAGGAGCGCCTTTAGTCTTGCACATTGTTCCAGTTCATGATATATTCTTCGAGGGAGGTATTATCGACTCCCCGCTGAACCTCTGGCTCGGTCTTGCGTAGCCTCGACGAGGATCTGGGCCAGTGGCGATTTAGACTTGGAGGTGACAGGAATGACTCTACAAAAGGATATCAAGCAGGAAATCATCGTAGAAAATCAGATTCATGAATCCGATACCGGATCGCCTGAAGTGCAGATTGCGATTTTGACTCGTCGGATTGCTGACTTGACGGAGCATCTTAAGGTTCACAAGAAGGACTACCACTCCAGAAGAGGTATGCTTAAGATGATCGGACGCCGCCGCGGGTTACTTAACTATCTGCGGAAGAAGGATGTCGAACGCTATCGGGCTATTTGCGACAAGTTAGGCATTAGACGATAACGGAAATTCTATCATGGCTTGAGTGAGGCAGGGTCTAAGTAAACCCTGCCTTTTTCACGATGTAGCCCTGAATCCTGTCTTCCAAAGCTAACTTTTTTCTACAATCTAGGGATAGAATAAGGATGTAGGATCTGATAGGATGACCATCAAGGGACCAGCAGTTTAACTTGAGAGTCATTCCAACAGGTAGGACAAGAACATGGGAGGTTAACAAATGGAGTTGAAAGAGTTTTCAATGGAGTTAGGAGGGCGCCCAATCACCGTCGAAACCGGTCGAGTGGCTGGACAAGCCAACGGTGCGGTCATGGTGAGATATGGTGAGACGGTGGTTTTAGTTACCGCCACCATGTCCAGTCAGCCTCGGGAGGGAATTGACTTCTTCCCACTCCTAGTGGACTATGAGGAGCGAATGTATGCCATTGGGCGGATTCCCGGTGGCTGGGCCCGTAGAGAAGGAAGACCCAGTGAGGGTGCCGTTCTCGCGGCTCGCATGATCGATCGCCCGTTGCGTCCACTATTTCCCGAGGGCTTTCGTAATGATGTTCAGGTAGTCTGTACCGTCATGTCCGTGGATAACGAGAATCCCGCGGATATTGCGGCAATGATCGGAGCCTCTGCGGCCCTGAGTATTTCCGATATTCCCTTTGAGGGGCCCATCGGTGGTGTGCGAATTGGTCGCCTCAAGGGTGAGTTTGTGATTAATCCCTCCTCCGAGGAACTGGCAGAATCAGACCTTAACCTAGTGGTGGCCGGAACCAAGGATGCGATCATGATGGTGGAAGCAGGAGCCGATGAAGTATCGGAAGAGGTTATGCTTGATGCCATCATGTATGGCCATGAGGTGATCAAGGAGATTGTAGCTTGGCAGGAACAGATGATGGCGGAGGTTGGCAAGGAGAAGCTGGAAGTTACCTTGCATCAGCCCGATCCCGCGGTAGCCCAGTGGGTGCAAAGCAATGGCGCCGACAAATTGGCCGCCGCTGTCGACGAGGCCGACAAGCTGACCCGGCAGGATGCCATTGACGCAGCCAAGGAAGAGATAGCGGCTCGTTTTGTTGCAGAGTTTGGTGAAGAAACTGCCGCTGAGAAGGCCGGTGACTTAGCTTCCATCCTCGATGACATCGTCAAGGAAGAAGTCCGGCGGATGATTACCGTGGACCACAGGCGTCCCGATGGTCGTGGTCTTGATGAGATCAGACCAATTACCTGCGAAGTTGGGCTGTTGCCCCGTGCCCATGGATCGGGACTCTTTACTCGGGGACAGACTCAGGTTCTGACGGCCTGTGCCCTAGGAGTCAAGTCCGATGCCCAGGTACTGGATGACCTTGGTGATGAGGATCATAAACGCTATATTCACCACTACAATTTCCCACCCTACAGTGTCGGCGAAACTCGCCCAATGCGGTCCCCTGGCAGACGGGAAATCGGTCATGGTGCTTTGGCTGAGCGGGCTTTACTGCCGGTTATTCCACCGCCGGAGGAGTTTCCCTATACCATTCGCCTGGTCTCTGAGGTGTTGGAATCCAACGGCTCCAGTTCTCAGGCCAGTGTCTGCGGTAGTACCTTGGCTTTGATGGATGCCGGAGTCCCGATTCGCAAACCGGTGGCGGGAATTGCCATGGGATTGGTGAAAAAGGGTGACAACATCACCATCCTCACCGACATTCAAGGGATGGAGGACCATCTTGGGGATATGGACTTCAAGGTCGCGGGCACCCGGGATGGAATCACCGCTCTGCAAATGGATATGAAGATCAGCGGAGTGGGACGAGAGATCCTAGGCCGAGCTTTAGAGCAGGCTCGAGCGGGAAGACTCTTTATTCTCGACAAGATGGCCGAGGTCATCGACAAGCCCCGCAGTGAGCTGTCGCCTTGGGCGCCTCGCATTATCACCTTGGAGATTCCCGTTGAGAAGATCCGGGATGTGATTGGCTCCGGCGGCAAGACCATCCGCAAGATTATCGATGAGACCGGAGTTTCCATCGACATCGAGGACGATGGCAGAGTCTACATCGCTTCCACCGATATGGAATCGGGTTATCGGGCAAGGGAGATAGTTGAAACCTTGGTCAAGGACGTTGCGGTGGGAGAGACCTACTTAGGTGAAGTCAAGCGGATTATGGACTTCGGCGCCTTCGTGGAGGTTCTGCCCGGTAAAGAGGGACTGGTGCACATCTCCAAGTTGAGCCGCAAGCGTATCGGCAAAGTTGAAGATGTAGTTTCCGTAGGAGATCGATTGATGGTCAAAGTTATTGAGATCGATCGACAGGGGCGAATTAACTTGTCCCACAAGGATACTCTGGGCCCCGATGATGGACCAGGCCCCGTAAAAAGATAGCAGTAGCTAAAGCTGAAAACGACCCGCTAGGTATCTAGGTTTACCTAAGTGGGTTTTTTCTGTTTGTAACCGCTAACAATAATGGTGATTGAGGTAAATATCGACGGGGGTGACGGTCTGTGATCCATCGGCGCAGGGGAGTAATTAAGTCTGTAACCTGGATTTCGCCAGAGGTTTGGGAAGCTCAGGTCAGCATCGAGGGGCAAGGGGAAGAGGCGAAGGCCCTGGGGTATCGGGAATTGGTTGGCGATGGGCAACCGGGGATGGAAGTTATTCTCAATACAACGGCCGTTGATCTGGGACTGGGGACCGGGGGCTATCATTTTGTGATGGCAGTTGATTCATCGCCGGACCCGGTGCCGGATCGGCCGGGCCACATCATGAAACTGCGATATACTCCCTGTCAGCTACCGGTGCTCAGTGTCGAGGAAGAGGACAGTCCCCACCATCACGAGTTTACCACCTGGCGCACCCTGGAGGATATGCCGGTAGTGGTGGGAACCCTGCACAGTATGCTGGCCCCGGTGGTAACGGTGATTAAGGGCGGCGCACCAAAGACAAGGATTGCCTACATCATGACCGATGGTGCTGCTTTGCCCCTGGCCTTTAGTCGGACCGTTAGGGAGCTACAGGAAAGGGGAGACTTGGCTGCAACCATTACCTACGGGCATGCCTGGGGAGGAGACTATGAGGCCATCAATGTTTTCTCGGCTCTCATTGCGGCTAAATATGTGGCAAAGGCCGATGTTGCTGTGGTTTTGATGGGACCGGGTGTCGTAGGGACAGGAACATTGCTGGGGACTACGGCTTTGGAGCAGGCGGCAATTATCGATGCTGTTTCTCTTCTGGAGGGGCGTCCCATTGCCATCCCTCGGATGAGTTGGGCCGATCCCCGAGAGCGACATCGAGGGATGAGTCATCACACTTTGACCGCCCTCGGTCGCCTTACCCACCACCGGTGTGAGCTCGCCCTGCCACAACTGCCGGAACCGCAGCTGACCCAACTAAAGGCCCAAGTCGCGGAGGCTGACCTAGACCGACTGCATCGCTTGCACTGGGTGGACGTTACTGAGCCCATGGTACGGCTGCGTCAGTCCGAGCTTACCTTCAGTACCATGGGGCGGGGCTTGGATGAGGACCCGGTATTTTTTGCCGGTGCCGCTGCCGCGGCAGTGGTGGCGGTGGAGGTACTAAGTGAAGCATCGGTACCGGTATGAGCTTACTGCTGAAGGATTAGAAAAAGAAAAGCCACCGGAAAGGGTGGCCAAGAACTTAGGCGGTTCTGGTGGAAAACCTTCGCTTTTTCGGTGACTTCTGCCAGGCCTGAAGAGGATCAGTGGACTGAAAGGGAACCTCCAAGAGAAGCTGTAGCGTTTCCCTATTGGAGTTGGGCGGCAATTGCTGTAACATGTCCATGGCCTTGGTCAAGTATTTTTGCAGCAGTTTTCTGGCCTGCTCAATTCCCTTGGCTTTGATTACTAAATCCGTTATCCCTTCGAGGGTTTCTTGGGTGGTTTCCTGGGCCAAGAGGTCCTTCAGCTTTTCACTGTACTGAGAATTCATCAAGGTATAAATGATAGGAAGGGTGTAAACACCTTCCTTAATATCATTTCCTACGGGTTTGCCCATCTTCTCCTCGGTAGACACCAGATCGAGGATATCATCTTGAATCTGAAAGGCCATGCCCAGATATAGGCCGTAGCGGGCTAACAGGCGGACTTCCTTTTCCTGACACTGGGCCTGTTTGGCTCCTACCGCGGCAGCCAGGGCAAACAGGATTGCTGTCTTGCCTCGAATCCTACGTAGGTAAGCCAGAACGGAAGGACGGGGAATATACCGATTGGAATACTGATTGACCTCACCTTCACAGATCCGCTGCATTGCTCTGGCCAACGGCTCCAGATGCTCCGTTGCCTTGGCCTCACACAGGAGTTGGAAGGATTTTACAAACAGCCAATCTCCAGTGTAGACCGCGCAGTCTTTGCCGAAGCGAGATTGGGTGGTTGGTACCCCTCGCCGCAACTTTACTTCATCGATAATATCGTCGTGAACTAGGGTAGCCATGTGCAACAACTCAATGGCGGCAGCAACGGAGATGGTGGACTCATCAAAGGTTCCAAAGGACGCGGAAAGCAGGGTCACCGCGGAACGGATCCTTTTTCCCGGAGCGTTGATCAGTTCGGTAACGGCCTCCTGAATCAGCTTCTCTTTGCAGTTGGCAGCAGACTGCAGTTTTTCATCCACCGCTGCCAAATGTTTTGCAAGGCTCGGGTTGTGGTCCCAGAAGCTCAATTGCCCACCTCCTCATTTACTTCCTTGTAACTTGTGAGCGGCCGAATCATAGTTGGCAGCCGCGGCAAGTCCCGTACGCTTCCAACTATCTAGAAGCAGTCTAGTGACTAAGCCAACGAACACTCCCGTTACTGCGCCGGAAGCAATTAGGACCGGCAGGTAGGAATAAAAGGCGAAATTGCCGACGATTATTGAGGCGACAAATAACTGGCCAATATTGTGGGCGAGAGCTCCCAGCACACTGACAGCCGGCAGGCTAAACCAGTTTCTAGCCCTTGAGGTGATCCACATTACCGCTAAAGCGGAGAACCCCCCGGCTAGACTAAATAGCATTGAGCTAACTCCACCGCCTAGTAATGAACTGAGAAGCGTTCGCAACAAGACCACCAGAATCGTATCCGGTAGCGGCAGAGTGTAGATAGAGAATAAGGTCACGATATTTGCTAAACCCAGTTTTACCCCCGGAGCTAACTGGGGGATGGGAAGTAGTCGTTCCACAAGATGCAGAACCAAGCCTAAAGCGACTAACAGGCTGATGGTAACAAGTTTTTTCGTCTTCACGATGCAAACAAACCTTCCTGTTCTATTGAACTACCCCGTCAATCCCCAGGGAGTTATCACTGGACTCGATTCTAACGACCAAACGATTGGGAACACAGACGATACTTCGGGTGGAATCGGAGATCCAGCCTTGCCTTACGTCGATCTGATTGGGACAATTGGCCTCCAGCACCCGAATTCGCCCTGGTTCTATCGCCAGCAGATTGTAGCGAGATGAATCCGGCCGAATGGGAAGGGTATAGGGCTCTTGTACCCGAGAGAGATTGATCCGTTGTATCGGTTGGTTGTCGACGCTGATGACGGCAATGATATCTCCCTGTGGGGCTTGGCGATACCGCAGGTACAATCCGCTGACTAGAATTGCCCCCAATAGAGCCACCAGTAAAAACAGGTCTCCCTTTTTCACGATGATCAAATCCTCACTTGCGGACTGCAAATTGTATTAGTGCTCCAAAGTAAAGCCTTCCATAACTTCAAAACGATCCCGTAGTCCCGATGACACCCAAACCTTACTGTCGTTGTCCACTAATACGGCCTCGATACCCGGCAGCGTCTCCACTAAAGCTTGTCCCTGTTCCTTGCCAAGAATGAAAATACTTGTAGAGAGTCCATCGGCAGCCATTGAGTTCTGGGAAACAATGGTTACACTGGCTAGGTTGCCCTCTGCGGGGTATCCCGTCTTTGGATCCAGGATGTGATGATATTTCACCCCATCGGAAATAAAGTACCTTTCATAGGTTCCCGAAGTTACCACTGAAGTATCAACGAGTGAGAGGACTCCTACAAAGGTGGCGCCGCTTTCATCGAAGGGATTACGAACTCCGATACGCCAAGGGCTTCCATCGGGCTTGGCTCCCACGACCCAGACATTGCCGCCGAGGTTGACATAAGCACTATCGATACCCTGGGCTCGCAGTACCTTCACCGCCTCATCGGCCGCGTATCCCTTAGCAATACCACCTAAGTCTATCGCCATATCCCGTTCTTGCAAAAAGACCGATTGTGTCTGTTCATCGGTTTCGATGCGCTGGTAATCTATTAGGCTGATCAAATGGCTCAACTCTTCCTCGGAGGGCACCCTGGGATGATCGGAGGAAATGCCCCAAGCCTCAACCAAGGGTCCCACCGTGGGATCAAAGGCGCCCTTTGTGAGGCGGGCGTATTCCAAGGCCTGGGTAACCACAGTGAAGGTGTCGGAGCTAACGGACACCGGTTGATCGCCAGCACGATGATTAATGAGGGAAATCTCACTGGAGGCCAAAGTTCGGCTCATGAGAGACTCAATTTCACTGATTCGATCGAAGACCGCATCCATGATTTTATCGTTATCTTCGAATAAGCGGACCTCCACCAAAGTATCCATCAATATTCGGGTTCTGGTTACCGGTTCAGGAGCGGGTTTTTCCCTGCACCCCGACGTTACTAACAATCCCACGAGCACTGTTAAGATTAGCAAATGTCTTTTGTGGGAACGGAAAAAGTTGACTACTGCTAAATACGACAATGACAAACCCCTCACCTCTGTCCTTTGGTGAAAAACTAGGAGTACGCAACATTGCCATTGTAACACGGAATGTAGCAAAATCAAAGGTAGCTGGAGGTATCAGGGGGAGCCAGAATTTTCCTGACTAATTTCTAGAAATACTTGTGGTACAGAGTAATTGTGAGATATAATGGGTAAAGCAACTGTGACTGTGTTCTCAATATCTATCCCTGGATAACTAGTGCTTATTGGAAGGGACCGTTATTGGGAGCACCGGTTAAGTTTGGCAGATTTCCGCGCGAACACTCTGCGAGGAGGCAGGCAAGCATGAAGAGAGTTCTCGTCTTGGGGGCTGGATACGGGGGTGTCGTTGCTGCGTTACGGTTGCACAAGAAGCTGAAGCGGCACAAAGATGTAGAGATCACCCTCATCGATCAAAACGATTATCACACCCTGTTGACAGAGTTACACGAAGTTGCAGGAAATCGGGTTGAGGAAGAAGCTGTTCTGATTCCCTTAGAACGGATATTCCAGTATACCAGGGTTAAGTTGGTGCGAGATCGCATCATTAATATTGATTACGATAAGCAAGAAGTGTCTTCGGCACATCGGACTTATCAGTATGATTATCTAATTCTAGGTTTTGGTAGTGAACCCGCCTACTTTGGAATCGAGGGTATGGAAGAGTACGGATTGACTCTCTGGTCCTATCAGGACGCGGTTCGTATTAAGGAACACATTCACCAAAAGTTCTTGCAGGCTAGGGATGAGCAGGATCCCGTCAAGCGGCGTCAGCTCTTGACCTTCGTCATCGGTGGAGGCGGTTTCACCGGAATTGAGATGGTGGGGGAGCTGGCCCGGTGGAAGGACGAGCTTTGCAGCCAGTACGGTATTCGCCGCTCCGATGTCCGCTTGGTGGTCATTGAGGCTTTACCTAAGATCCTGCCGGTGTTGTCCGATGACTTGATTACCAAGGCTGAGGCCTACTTGACGGAGAAGTTGAACGTTGAAGTACTTACCGAGTGCCGGATCACTAAGGTAACAGCGGAAGCCGTTGAAATAAACGGTACCGATTTGATTCCTACCGAGAGCATGATCTGGACCGGTGGAGTTCAATCCAATCAGGTGGTGGCCGAAAGTGGGCTGCCCGTTGCCAAGCGGGGACGGGTTGAAGTTAACGAGTACCTGCAGACCAGCTATGACAATGTCTACGCCATCGGTGATAATGCTGCCTTTACCACTGCCGATGGGATGACGCTGCCGGCTTTAGTTGAGGCAGCAATGCAAACCGGTCAGGCTGCCGCCGATAACATTATCGCTGAGCTTAAGCAGCAGCAGAAGCGTAAGTGTACTCCTAAGCTCCATGGAGTGATGGTGTCCATCGGTCGATGGTACGGAGTTGCCGACTTGATGGGGATCAAACTGACGGGATTGTTAGCGATTATCATCAAGCATTTGGTCAATCTGCATTATCTCTTCGAAATCGGTGGATTTGAAACCTGTATCGATTACTTGCGGCATGAGTTTATGCGGCCTCGTCCCCGGCGCAACTTCATCGAGGGGCACTTACAGATTCGTCGGCCGGTATTTTTCCTAGTGCCCTTACGGATCTATATGGGGTACCTGTGGCTGGAAGCGGGGATCAGCAAGTTTCAGGACGGATGGTTAGAGCGGGTAGCGTTGACGGCGCAGCGAGCCGTTGATGCCGTGGGCTCCACTTCAGCCACCGTTTCTGAAGTAGCAAATGGAGTCGCCAACGTAGTCTCTAGCGCCAGTGCGGCAGTGGACACCGCAGCTAGTGCCTCCATCGTTGGGGAAGGTGGAGCTACGTTGATGAACCTGATTGGTCAGCACACCCCAAATTGGTACGCTTGGATCATCGAGAATTTCATTGTTCCCAATGCGATGGTCTTTCAATGGCTGGTGGTTGTGACGGAAATTGGGCTCGGCATTGCCTTTATTACGGGAACCTTTACCTTCTTGGCCTCCGTTGTGAGCATTGGAATGAACATCAACTTCCTGTTGAGTACCGGTCTGTGGGATTATTGGTATATTGTGGCCAGCTTTGCCACGATGGCTGGTGCTGGGCGAGTTTGGGGTGTTGACTACTATCTGATGCCCTATCTGATGCGGCAATGGCGCTACTTTGTACGCAATAAGTGGTTTAAGCTGTTCTTGTTTAAGGATCGGAATATAGCCGCTTAGCTCAAGGAATTGTAATTAATCGAGTGGAGGGGATGTTACCATCCTTCCACTCGATTTTTTTCTTCTAGACAGGATATCGACGAAGAAAGCAGGAAGGACCAAGGGTAAAGGGGGCCAAGTGGTAGATAGGATTACCAACGGTATCTGTAAGAGGGGTGAAAACATGGTAACTCTCAAGGACATTATGGAGTGGATTGAAGTAGTTGCTCCAGTATCTCTGGCCGAATCCTGGGACAACGTCGGTTTACAGATTGGAGATCCACAGCAACGGGTGAACAGGGTAATGACCTGCCTGACGGTGACCGAGGAGGTTGCGGACCAGGCACTAACCCAAGGGAGTGATTGTATCGTTGCGCATCATCCTTTGATTTTTCGTCCACTCACCAGGATCGATGCTTCCCAGCCCTTAGGTAGGCTGATCCAGAAGCTCTGCCACAGGCAGATCGCAGTATACAGCTGTCACACCAACTATGACCGAGCCCCCTACGGATTGAATCATCGCTTGGCCCAGGTGCTCAAATTAACCGATGCAAGGCCCTTAGTCCCCACCGAAGCTGTTCCTGGTTTGGTGGTGGAGGGCCAGAGCCCGCAACCGGGGTTGGGTCGGCTCGGTGAACTGGTGGGACATTTCAGTTGGGATGAGTACTTAGCCTACGTGAAGGAGGCCTTGGATATCGGGGAAGTTAGGATCATCCGGGGCCAGCGCCAATCCGGGGGTCCCCGCAGGGTGGCAGTGTGTGGGGGAAGTGGCGGCAGTTTGATTGCAGCTGCCCAGACAGCAGATTTGTATATCACTGGGGATGTGGACTATCACGATGCTCTGTTGGCTCAGGATCTCGGCCTTGAAGTATGGGATCTGGGACACTTTGGCACCGAGAAATTGGCTGCCAACTGGCTGGCCGAGGTAATCAGCCAGGCAGCAACCGCGGCGGCAGTTTCCCTGACCGTGGACATTGCCAGCGAAGGGGACCCCTTTGCACAGGGGTAAGACTCTAACAAGGGATTAGATAGGATCAAGAAGCACCCTGCGGGGTGCTTTTTTCTTATGTGGATTGTAAGAAATTTCGTCTAATTAGGAAGGAAATGGGATGCTTGGCCCGAAATACACGAGTATAGTGGTGGGAAGTGGGGGAAAGTGGGGAGCTTTTTCACTGAAGTGGTTGTTAGGTGTCACCAAAGGAGCCGACCTCTATGTTTATGGGCGAATACCAACATACATTGGATGCTAAGGGCCGGCTAATTGTCCCCGCGAAGTTTCGAGAGGGTCTAGGGGAGGGCTTTGTCGTGACCCGAGGTCTTGATAATTGTCTGTTCATGTACCCACGCTCGGAGTGGGAAGTCCTGGAGGCGAGACTGAAGGAACTGCCCCTAACTAAGAAGGAAGCCCGCCGCTTCGTCCGGTTTTTGTTTTCCGGTGCCGTGGAATGCGACGTGGACAAACAAGGACGGATCACCATACCACCAAACCTACGGGAGTATGCAAGACTGGAGAAGGAAGTTGTCGCCATCGGGGTATCCAATCGGGTCGAGCTATGGAGTCGTGCCCTTTGGGAAGGGTATATACAGGAAGCCGAAGATTCCTACGAAGATATAGCTGAGTCAATTGAGGAGTTGGGGATCTAGGGCGGCAAAAGGATATCAACCGGCGGTGATTAGATGTCAGAGTTTCATCACATACCTGTTCTATTCGATGAAGTAATCACAGGTCTAGCGATCAAGCCCGGGGGGACTTACGTTGACTGCACCGTAGGCGGTGGTGGACACGCCCAAGGGATTCTTGCCAAGGCCGGCGATGGGGGACTGCTGATTGGCATCGATCGAGATCCGGCGGCCCTGGAAGCGGCCCAGCGACGACTTCAGAAGGGGCCGGGACGATTTGTCTTGGTTCACAGCAACTATACCGAATTAGACAAGGTGCTTGCTGCCCACCAAATTGACGGTGTCGATGGATTTCTCTTTGATTTGGGAGTCTCTTCCCATCAGCTGGACATGAAAGACCGGGGATTTAGTTATCATCAAGATGCTGCTTTGGACATGCGCATGAATCCTCAGGCCTCTTTGTCGGCCTACGATGTGGTGAATGGGTATTCAGAAAGGGAGCTAGCCCGGATCATCGGGGAGTACGGCGAGGAGCGCTGGGCCAAGAGGATCGCTGAGTTTATCGTTGCTCGACGACAAACCGGCCCCATCACCACGACTGGGCAACTGGTGGACATTATCAAGGCAGCGGTTCCTGCATCTGCCAGGCGGCTGGGGCCTCATCCGGCTCGCCGCACCTTTCAAGCCATTAGAATCGAGGTCAATGGTGAACTAGAGGGAATTAAGCCTGCGATAATCAGCGCCATTGATCATCTCAAGCCCGGCGGGAGAATTTGTGTCATCAGTTTCCATTCCCTTGAAGATCGAATCGTCAAGCAGAGTTTACAGGAATCAGCTAAGGGCTGTGTCTGTCCCAAGGATTTGCCGGTCTGTACTTGCGGAAATGTACCAAAAGTTCGACTGATAACCAGAAAGCCAATTACCGCAGGCCAAGAGGAGTTAGCGACCAATCCCAGAGCTCGGAGTGCAAAACTTCGGGTAGCAGAAAGGCTATAACGTTCTACAATATGAAGGGGTTGAATAGGATGGTAGGGGCAACAAAGCAGCGTGATTTGGGACGGAAAACCAGGGCGCGAGGGTCCTATCCGATGCTATCGGGACTGTTGTTTGGCTGCGTTGCCGTGTTGGTGATTATTGCCGGAATTGGTCAATCCATTTCCTATACGGCAGTACAATATCAGCTAGAAGAAGCGAGGCAGGTTCTGCATCAAGAACTGCTGATCAATGAACATCTGCAGTTGCAGGTGGCTCAGTTGGAATCCTTAACTCGGATTGAGCACCTGGCGAAGAAGGATCTTGGCATGATCGAGCCGGCAGAGGTCCAGACAATCGTCCTCGCTCCGGAGCTGCCGACTGTCTCTGGTGGTAACTCCTTCTTGGCCCACGATATCACTGTTACAGAGCCAAATCGGTATGTAGCCGCGGCGACAAGGGTATTGGCCCGACTGATTCCGGCTTTGGGCCAGGCGGAGGCCGGTAGGATCGAGGGTAAGTAACCGTCACCTAAGGGGGAATTGTAGTTGGCTAGGTTTGCCATGACTGAAATTCGCCGACGCATTGCGGCCCTTTTTCTCATCTTGATGGTAGGATTTACATTACTGGGACTGCGCCTGGCCTATCTACAAATCGTTCGTAATTCCTGGTATCGAGAAAAAGCACTGTCACAACGCCTACGCCCCGTTCCAGTTGATGCTAAACGGGGTGTAATTTATGATCGGAACTATCAGAAGCTGGCAGTGAGTGTGAGCGCTGATGCGGTCTATGCCACTCCCTCAGAGATCAAGGATCCCGAGGGAACGGCAGCCAAGCTAGCGCAAGTATTGGATCTATCTCAGGAGGAGATCTTGTCCAGGCTGACGAGAAAGCAGGCTACCGTCTGGATCCAGCGGAAGCTGGATCCTCAGACTGCTCGCCAGGTCCGCAACCTGCGACTGCCGGGTATTGGTTTGGTGGAGCGACCGCAGCGGTATTATCCTCACGGTGAGCTGGCGGCCCATGTCCTGGGAATAGCAGGAATTGACAATCAGGGTCTAGAGGGTTTGGAGTTTTTCTATGACGAATATCTGCGGGGTACACCGGGCCGGGTCCAAGCGGAGCGGGATGCCAGGGGTCGAGAGATCCCCGATGGGATTCATCAGTTCATCCCTCCCCAGGACGGGTACGATCTGGTATTGACCATCGATCATGTGATTCAATACATAGCGGAGCGGGAGATTGAAAGGGCTGTACAAAGGACCGGCTCCGAGCGGGGGGCCTTTATCGCCATGGATCCCAAGACCGGTGAGATTTTGGCTTGGGCCCTATACCCTAAATTTGACCCCAACAATTACCAGGATTATCCCGCCACCAATAGGCGAAACTTCGCCATCGCGGACATGTATGAGCCGGGCTCTACCTTTAAGATAGTGACGGGATCCTCGGCCCTGGACGCCGGCGTGGTCACTTTAAAC